>JAFNYX010000109.1 GCA_017654125.1 Alistipes sp.
ATATCGCCGAGAATAAGCAGATAAACAATCGCCAATTTTAATGCAACATTCAGCAATTCGACATAAGCATACACATCCATTTTTTCATTAGCGATAATATCTGCGTTATATGGCACCTGCGTAATGCTTACCATCGCTGCAAATACAGAAAATTGGTAAGCCCAGTTGGCTGCAACCATTCTATTTTCAGGAATTACCAATTGTGTATTCACGAACCACAACCCGATTGTTTCTGCTACAACAAAAACAGTCAATGCAATCCCTATATGAATAATCATCGCACTGCTAAATGTTTTGTGCAAACGCTCGCTATCGCCTCGACCCAATTCAAATGTAAGAAAACGTGATGTAGCACCACTCATAGCGGCATTAAGGAAACCCATCATTCCCACGACACCACCCACGACGCCATATATACCGAAGTCCTCAACACCCAACGTATTAAGAACCACTCTTGATGTGTACAACGACACCAATATCGAGAGCAGCATTCGCACATATAGTGCAATTGCATTCTTGGCTATACGCCTATTATTTGACTGTTCTACAACCGAAGCCATCTTCCTGCTTTGATTTGGTTTACGGCCTTTGTTGAATGCGTCTACTTTCCAATGGCGTAGTACGAGAAGCCCAACGATGCGAGCTCTGTGCGGTCGTAGATGTTACGGCCATCGATAACGACGCGATGACGCAGTAGGCGAGAGAGGGTGGTCCACGACGGTATGCGGAACTGCTTCCACTCCGTCACAAGCAGCAGCGCATCAGCATCCGTTGCCGCCTCGTACATGTCGTTACAATACTCTACTTGCTCTCCAACACGGCGACGGCACTCAGTCATCGCTATCGGGTCGTACACTTTCACACGACAACCCGCCTCGATGAGTCGGTCGATGAGCACCAGCGACGGTGCTTCACGCATATCGTCCGTCTCCGGCTTAAACGACAAACCCCACATAGCCACCGTCCGACCGGAAAGTTTGCCTTCGAAGTGGCAGACGAGTTTATCGAAGAGTATCGACTTCTGACGCTCGTTCACCTCCTCAACCGCCTTCAACACACGCATATCGCATCCGTTCTGCTCGGCTGTCTTTATCAGCGCTTTAACATCCTTCGGAAAACACGAACCACCATAGCCGCAACCCGGGTAGAGAAATTTACGACCAATACGTGTATCGGCACCTATTCCCTTACGCACCATATCGACATCTGCACCCACCTTTTCACACAGATTGGCAATGTCGTTCATAAACGAGATACGCGTTGCAAGCATCGAGTTCGCGGCATATTTTATCATCTCGGCTGACGGAATGTCGGTAAAAATCATACGCTCACCACTGAGCATAAACGGCTTATAGAGGCGAGCCATCATCTTTTGTGCACGCTCGCTGTCAGTACCCACAACCACACGGTCCGGCGTCATAAAGTCGTTGATTGCAGCACCCTCCTTCAAAAATTCGGGATTCGACGCCACATCGAACGGCACCTGCTCGCCACGACGCTCCAACTCGGCTGCAATCACAGCCTTAACCTTTTGAGCCGTACCGACCGGAACGGTCGATTTTGTGACCAGAATCGTATATTTGCGAATATTTTCGCCAAAAGTCTTTGCAACTGCGAGCACATACTTTAAATCCGCCGAGCCGTCCTCATCGGGTGGCGTACCAACAGCCGAGAAGACAACCTCTACCTCATCCAGGCAGTCGCGCAGGTCAGTGGTAAAGTGCAGACGCCCCGCCTCCGTATTACGGCGCACAAGGTCCTCTAAACCCGGCTCGTAAATTGGGATTTCGCCATGAAGCAAACGTTCCACTTTCTGCTTATCGACATCGACACACGTCACATCAATACCCATCTCCGAAAAGCATGCACCCGAGACCAAACCTACATATCCCGTACCTACAATTGCAATTTTCATATTTTTATTTTGATATACTTCTGTTTACACTCTCTTACTTCGGTGCTTTGCACCACTGGTCTAAATTCGCTCGACCATCTGAATCGGCAACAATGGAGCAGCAACAGCTGCAACGCCTTCGATTTTAACCACCACTCGTCGATTTCTCACGCCCGACACCTTGACCAGTACGCCCTCTGCCCCCTCGAACACTCCCGCAACGATTCGCACGCGGTCACCTTTCGACAAATCGACACTCTCCGGCGTCAGGAACATCACTTGCTCGTCATCGCTGCCGGCAATCGCCACAAAGCTGCGCATTTGCTCCTCGGGCACAACCATAACTCTTCGCTCGTCGTTCTGCACATGCATCACATAGCGCAGATATGGCAACTCAAAACTCTTGATATGGTCGATTACTTCGCGTGTCGAACGAACAAAGATGTAATTATGCAAAATAGCCTGCTCTCGCGCCACACGCCGACCGGCAGAGTTTATACGATAGACCTTTTTCGTCGGAACAAAACTTTCGATGGATTTTTCATCAAAAAACGCTTTGGCTATCAATTCGCGCTGATACGTCACGCGCAAAACATACCATTGAAGTGTATTTTCCAACATCGGTTCCATCTTCGCCAAAACGCATTCCCAACACCCGCACACGACAAGCGCGCGCATAATTCGGGGACATTGACACCAACAAAATGCAGTCAGTATCAATCACTTACAGGCAAACGCCTCGAAAAACAACCCATTCTCCCGCAGCGCACACGAGCGCGCGAAAGCAACAAGTGATGCAAATTTACACAAAATTTTTCGGATAATCAAGACAAAACGCCACAATTTGCCCGCAATATAGCAAATTGCGAATCTTTACGACCGCTTTTTACATCTCGGGCGTAAGACGTACTTTCAGACACATCCTCTTAGAGGCGCGCAAATTCATAGTAAAACCAACGCGACACGTCCCCTTATTCGGCGCATCGTAATCGTGTGGTGGATCATTGGAAAGAACAAAAGGTTCGATACCTCGCGGAGCAAACGCTTCAACGCGTAACCGACGACCATTCGATTGGAGCAATATCGTGTGACGATTCACGATTGTAGCCTTCGCCGGCGTACACATCACCCATCGCAGCAGACATTCGCGCTCTGCCACAACATCATCCCCAACGGTTACACAACCACGCTCGTCAATGGCAATCGTGCGTTCAGCACGTTTCAATCCGTCGAGCACTGTACCTAAATCGAATGTCGCACCATGACACTTCGGCAAATCATACACCTCCACCATCTTCGCCTCGCCGGCGCACAGATGCTTTGCATCATCGACCGAGAGTGTTGAATGTGACAGATTATTGATGCGAAAGACGTCCCATCGCTGAGAATCCTGTTTCATCCCCCACAACTTCACACCACGCGATTCAAGCGAATGATAACCCTGCGAGCCAAGGTCGCACGACCAACGCACCCCACCCCACTCATAGACAAACGAGCCGGCGTCCATATGCGCATGCGAAATCGACGACGAACCGCCTTTTGCGGCAAGATACACATCATCGGATGCATCCCAACCACCTCGATATACAAAGAGTGGTTGCTCGCCATAAGCGTACCAAAATTTACGCTGCGGAGGTGCAACTTTATCCATATTGCAACGCGACAAAAACAACATTGCGACAGACAAAAATCGTCGCTCCATAATACGCAAATCATCTTGTTTCAGCGACTCCTTTTCTCGATAAATCAAGCTCATATCGCAACGCTCGCCGGCAAACCACGCAAGCAGCAGATTCTGCATCGGACGACTATCGCCACAATCCGAAAAATTAAATGCACGACCCGATGGTGCAACCATATAATTCATAAAATCAGCCGATTGAAGAAAACCTGCCGACTTTTCCAAACCACAGCTATCACCCAACGCCGTACGCAACGCTTCGATCATCAGCACTTGATACCACGTTCCGTAACTCCAATACGAATAACCCTCCGGATAGACACCCTCAGGCGCATAGGGCTTCAAACCGAGAGCAATCGAAGCAAGCGACTTTTCGATTATTTTTGCAGCCAATTCCGGTTCGCGGTCGGCAACTGCCAACGCACCCATCACAAAGCCACCGTTGCAGACCTGATTCCAATTATTTGCGCGCTTGTAAAACCACATCTGACTCTCCTTTTCGGCGCCAAGCAAGCCCTTCGTAATTATGGCCTCTTCAATCTGTCGTCGGCTCTGCTCCGAAAGTTTATCGTAGAGCCAATCGTAACCCAACGCCAACGCTGCCGTCATCTCGCCAACATCCAAAAAATGAGACGGATTCCAATCCTCAAAAGCGGCAGCCGCAAGCATTTCCGCCTCGGCTCTCGCCGCATACCTTGCATCACCTGTCAATAGGTATGCAAACGAACAATTCCACACGCGTTCCAATACCTCGCGAGAAACACTGAGCAGACGTTTGCCGGTCTTTTCACGACGAGATACCGGAGCATCCATAATTCGCTCGACACGTTTGAACAGATAGTCGTGCAGACGCTCCATACCCGGCTCGTTCCGTATTGCGGCATGCACCTTATCCACATCTCCATCGCGCAAAATAAGGCGCGGATGCGTGGCGAGCGACTGCATTTGTTGTGTAGAAACATTTTGTGCGGAGAGATTCGCACAGAGAATCAAGGCAAAAATTATAGCGAGTTTTCTCATTACTGTCATTTTATTTCAACAAATGTAGTAATTTTGTGACAAATTGTCAAAGCGTATGACATATTTGTCAGCCAATCGGCTTTGGCACACCTGTTGATGAACAGTTTGAAAAACTGACGCGAACAAAAAGTCAAACAATATAAAAAAACGCAAAAACAATGAACGTAAAACCATTATCGGACAGAGTTCTCGTGCTGCCTAATCCGGCAGAGGAGAAGACCGCCGGAGGTCTCATCATTCCGGACACCGCAAAGGAGAAACCGTTGGCAGGCAAGGTTGTTGCCGCAGGCCCGGGCACAGCAGATGTTAAGATGGAGGTCAAGGAGGGCGACCAGGTACTCTATGGCAAGTATGCCGGTACAGAGATTAACGTCGAGGGCGTAACCTATCTCATCCTCAAACAAGCCGAGATTTTGGCTATCATCGAGTAACCTTTTTTGAACACAAAACGAAAGTTTAACCACAAAGACATTTCGCATTTTAGTTATGGCAGCAGTAAAAGAGATAAAATACAACATCGAAGCACGCGATCTTCTCAAAGAGGGCGTCGATGCTTTGGCAAATGCAGTAAAGGTAACATTGGGTCCAAAAGGCCGTAACGTCATCATCGACAAGAAGTTTGGTGCACCACAGGTGACCAAGGACGGTGTAACGGTAGCCAAGGAGGTCGAGTTGGAGGATACGTTTGCAAACATGGGTGCACAGATGGTGCGCGAGGTTGCATCGAAGACCAACGACGATGCAGGTGATGGTACGACAACCGCTACGGTTTTGGCACAAGCACTCATCGGTGTAGGCTTGAAGAACGTAACCGCAGGAGCAAATCCGATGGATTTGAAGCGCGGTATGGACAAGGCAGTTGCCGAAATCGTAAAGTCACTCCGCGAGCAGTCGCAGGAGGTAGGCAATGACTTCTCGAAAATCGAGCAGGTTGCAACCATCTCGGCAAACAACGATAGCAACATCGGTAAGTTGATTGCCGAGGCGATGGCAAAGGTGAACAACGAGGGTGTTATCACCGTCGAGGAGGCAAAGGGTACGGATACTCACGTAGAGGTTGTTGAGGGTATGCAGTTCGACCGCGGTTACATCTCGGCATACTTCATCACCGACACCGAGAAGATGGAGGCACAGCTCGAAAAGCCGTACATCCTCATCACCGATAAGAAGATTTCGACCATGAAGGAGATTATGAGCGTATTGGAGCCTGTTGCACAGAGCGGCCGAGCACTGCTCATTATCGCCGAGGATGTCGATGGCGAGGCTCTCTCGGCTCTCGTCGTAAACCGTCTGCGTGGCACATTGAAGATTGCGGCTTGCAAGGCACCCGGCTTCGGCGACCGTCGCAAGGAGATGCTCGAAGATATCGCCGTACTGACGGGCGCAACGGTTGTTTCGACCGACAAGGGCATGCGCTTGGAGGATGCAACACTCGAAATGCTCGGTTGTGCAGAGAAGGTTACACTCAACAAAGAGAACACCACCATCGTTGATGGTTGTGGCGACAAGCAGGCAATCAAGGAGCGTGTGGCACAGATTCGCGCCTCGATTGAGGTTTCGAAGTCGGATTACGACCGCGAAAAGTTGCAGGAGCGTTTGGCGAAGTTGGCAGGCGGCGTTGCCGTTCTCTACGTCGGAGCCGCCACGGAGGTCGAGATGAAGGAGAAGAAAGACCGTGTGGATGACGCTTTGGCTGCAACACGTGCTGCTGTCGAGGAGGGTATCGTTCCCGGTGGTGGCGTAGCATACATCCGCGCTACGGCCGCACTCGAAAATATGAAGGGAGCAAACGACGACCAAACGACAGGCATCCAAATCGTCAAGCGTGCCATCGAGGAGCCACTCCGTCAGATTGTCGGCAACGCCGGCGGCGAAGGCTCGGTGGTTGTAAACAAGGTACGCGAGGGCGAAGGCGCATTCGGCTACAACGCTCGCGACGATCGCTATGAGGATATGCTCGCTGCGGGCATCATCGACCCTACAAAGGTGTCGCGCGTTGCGTTGGAGAATGCCGTTTCGATTGCCTCGATGTTGCTCACCACGGAGTGTGTTTTGGCAGAGAAGAAGACGGCCGAACCGGCTATGCCAGCAATGCCTGGTGGCGGTATGGGCGGCATGATGTAATAGTCATTAACCACAACAAAAGAGGTTGTGTCCCACATTCGGGACACAACCTCTTTTTGTTTACGTACAAACACCCTTATTTAGCCCTTTGCACACTCTTTCACCACATTGCAGACACCCCAAAACATCAAAAATTTGCACCAAAAGAGCACAACCTTACAATATATATACTATCTTTGCGGGCGATTATTGACATTGGTCCCTTCCGACAAACCGTTCGGAAGAACAACGAAAAAATGCATTTACCTAAAAAACCTCACGCAAAACGATTTTAGGAGTAAGCCGGAGGATTTAGGCGTATAGCAACGAGTTGTAAAGACAATAAAATGACACACACAGACAAATTCACATACTACACCCCAACGCTCGACACATACACAATGCCGGCAGAGAGCGGATTTCAGTTATCGGGTGGAGCCGGCGACGGCGATTATGACGACTTCGGCGATTTGTAATTCGAGTAGGGATTACACACCGCAAAGATTGCCACAAACAGAGCACAATCTCACTTTTCAACACATATTTCAAAGAATGAAAAATCTAAAAATATACATTGCGACAATCACGCTCCTTGCGACACTACTCACCTCGTGTATCGACTCACCGGACAATCTCACCGGAGAGGAGTCGCTCGTGAAGTATCGTAACATATCCGTAACCCTCTCTTCGTTGGACCCTGCCGAGTTGGATGATGCCACAAGCAGCGAGGAGAGCCGTCTTGAAGCGGGCGACATCACCAACGGAAGAATGACATTCAATTGGAGCGAGGGCGATTCGATTGGTATTTTCCTGCTCAATCTGCAACCAAAGCAGGTTAACCACTCGGTAGTTGGCACGTTGCATCCGACCAATGCCAACCGAGCAAGTTTCTCGTTCAATACCGAAGTGGTCGATAACGGCACACCGGGCAGCACCGATACGGTAGATGGGCCGATTGATATGTTCATATACTACCCTTACAACTCGTCGCTCGTCGTGCCACAAACCTACACCTCTGGCATACACGCCGGCGAGCCCTATTTTGGCCACGAATACCTCCACTCCGACCTCGGTCTGGTATATCGTATTCCGGCCTTGCAGACCATACTCGAAGACGAAGAGGGACGTCATGGCTGCACGAAGGCAATGTCGCGCTATGCCTCATGCTACGACTTTGTGCGCGTAGAGAATGGCACAGCAAAGTTTAAGATGGAGCATCGTCCGGCATTCTTGCGAGTACGCGTAACAGGTAGCCAATTCGAGAATGGAGAGAACTATGGCAATGGCGAATACTACTTGAAGAGC
>JAFNYX010000110.1 GCA_017654125.1 Alistipes sp.
GTACTGATGGTACTGCCGTTTGCCGACAAGAGAGGTAGCGGTAGTAAACACCGCATACATAATATCCTAAAAAATTGCATTTTAGGTGAGGGTTTACTCTCGCTCGCCTTGATTGAAGGCGAAGGGCCGTACTGATGGTACTGCCCTTTGCCGACAAGAGAGGTAGCGGTAGTAAACACCGCATAAAATCAACTTTCAAAAAATTGTATTTTAAGGAGGCAAATGCACAGCCGCCGAATTTTTGGGCGGAGGGAGCATACTCTGCGTATGTGACCTTCGCACAAAACGAAGGCAATACAGCAGTTGCCCCTTAAAATCAATTTTTACTCGCTGAGGATTTCAAGCATCTTAATCGCTGCCGCCGAAACCTTCGAACCTGGGCCGAAAATAGCTGCTGCACCGTCACGATAGAGCTGCTCGTAGTCCTGTGCAGGGATAACACCACCTACGATGACGATGATATCCTCACGGCCGAGCTTACGCAACTCCTCGATAATCTGCGGAACGAGCGTAAGGTGACCTGCTGCGAGCGACGACACACCTACGATATGTACGTCGTTCTCCACAGCCTGCTTTGCTGCCTCGGCAGGAGTCTGGAAGAGCGGACCCATATCCACGTCGAAACCGATATCGGCATAACCCGTTGCAACAACCTTCGCACCACGGTCGTGACCGTCCTGACCGAGCTTTGCAATCATAATACGTGGCTGACGACCCTCGCGCTTTGCGAAGTCGGCGCACATCTGCTTTGCCTTCTCAAATTCTGCATCCTGTTTCATAGCCGAACTGTAAACACCCGAAATTGAACGAATTACTGCGTTGTAACGACCTACAACAACCTCGCAAGCATACGAAATCTCACCAAGCGTTGCACGAACCTTTGCTGCCTCAACAGCCAATTCGAGCAAGTTGCCCTCGCCGGTCTCAACACACTTGGTGATTGCCGCCAAAGCTGCATCTACGGCCGCCTGATCGCGGTTTGCCTTCAACTCGTTAAGACGCTTAATCTGGCTCTCACGAACGGCAGTGTTATCCACAGCAAGGATGTCGATTGGTGCCTCCTTCTCCAAACGGTACTCGTTCAAACCGATAATCTTCTGCTCGCCCGAGTCGATACGCGCCTGTGTACGTGCAGCGGCCTCCTCGATACGCATCTTCGGAATACCGGTCTCAATTGCCTTCGCCATACCACCGAGCTGCTCAACCTCCTCGATGAGAGCCCACGCCTTGTGTGCAATCTCGTTGGTCAGCGACTCAACATAGTACGAACCTGCCCATGGGTCAACCGAACGGCATACGTTGGTCTCCTCCTGGATATAAATCTGCGTGTTACGGGCAATACGTGCCGAGAAGTCGGTCGGCAGAGCGATTGCCTCGTCAAGTGCATTGGTGTGCAACGACTGGGTGTGACCCAAAGCGGCACCCATTGCCTCGATTGCCGTACGACCTACATTGTTGAATGGGTCCTGCTCGGTGAGCGACCAACCCGACGTCTGCGAGTGGGTACGCAATGCGAGCGACTTCGGATTCTTCGGCTCGAACTGCTTAACAATCTTTGCCCACAACATACGGGCTGCACGCATCTTGGCAATCTCCATAAAGTGGTTCATACCGATAGCCCAGAAGAACGACAAACGCGGAGCGAATGCGTCAATCGACATACCGGCATTGATACCTGCACGGAGATACTCCAAACCGTCGGCCAACGTGTAAGCCAACTCGATGTCGGCCGTAGCACCTGCCTCCTGCATGTGGTAACCCGAAATGGAAATCGAGTTAAACTTAGGCATATTCTTCGAGGTGTACTCGAAAATATCA
>JAFNYX010000111.1 GCA_017654125.1 Alistipes sp.
AGAACGAGGACCGTATCTTGGTGTCGTCACCGAAGGTTGCTACTTACGATTTGCAGCCGGAGATGAGCGCATACGAGGTTGCTGATAAGTTGGTTGATGCACTCGACGAGCAGAAGTACGATTTCATTTGCCTGAACTTCGCTAATGGTGATATGGTTGGCCATACCGGTATCTATGAAGCAATCGAGAAGGCGGTTAAGGCTGTTGATGCTTGTGTTGAGAAGGTTGTGACAGCGGCCAAGGCGAATGGTTATGAGGTTGTGATGATTGCCGACCACGGTAACGCCGATAATGCTGTGAATGCGGATGGCACTCCTAATACGGCACACTCGCTCAATCCGGTGCCGATTGTGGTTGTTTCGGATCGCGTAGCAAAAGTTGAGAACGGTATTTTGGCAGACGTTGCGCCAACCGTTTTGAAGTTGATGGGCTTGGAGCAGCCGAAGGAGATGACCGGCCACGCTCTCGCAGAGTTGAAATAGTCCGATTCGGATATAGAAGAAACACCCCGCTTGACCAATGTGTCAGGCGGGGTGTTTTGTTTATGAGGGGTGGGGTAATCCTCCCTACATTGCTATAACTCGTCGCTATATACGGCAGCTGGCAAGTCGTGCTGATTATAGCGCGAAGCCATCGACATACCATATGCGCCGGCCGACTTAATGGTGAGCAGGTCGCCACGTTTTGTAATCGGAAGTGATACGTTCTCGTCGAATACGTCTGTCGATTCGCATGCCGTACCTACGATGGTGTATTTGAGTCGTTGTTCTGCCTCGGAGGTGATGTTTTCAATGTTGTGATACGAACCGTAGAGTGCCGGACGAATCAACTCGGTCATCGAGCCATCGACAATGACTAAACGGCGTCCGGTTGCAGTAGTCTTGTTGTAGAGCACGCGAGTAATCAGCTCGCCACACTGACCGACAATCGAACGACCAAACTCGAAGTGTACTTCGCGTTGACCGACTTTCAGATGCTGCTTGATGATTGCGAATACGGATGCGAAGTTCGGAATCGGCTCGTTTTCCGGCATATCATAGTTGATGCCCAAACCGCCGCCAACATCGACAAACTCTATCTCGAAACCGAGTTTGGTGAGGTTTTCGACAATCACGTTTACTTTGTTACACATATTCTCAAATACGTGCAACTCTCTGATTTGTGAGCCGATATGAATGTGCATGCCGATTACATCTACGTTTTTCAAGGCACGAATGTCGTCAACGCTCGAAAGAATCTCCTCGTACGAAATACCGAACTTACTGTCTGCCTGACCGGTGTCGATGCAGTGGTTGGTCTTCGGGTCTATATCCGGATTGACACGTAGTGCGATGCTTACCACCTTGCCTGCTTCGGCTGCGAGTTCGTTTACGAGATTCAGTTCCTCGATAGACTCGCAGTTGATGGCGAGGATGTTTTGCTCGATAGCGTAGCGTATCTCTTTGTCGCGCTTGCCGACGCCTGCATATACGATGGATTTCGGGTCGAAACCTGCCTCTATCGCGCAACGTACCTCGTTACCGCTTGCACAGTCTATTCCCACGCCGTATTTGCGAATAATCTGCAACAAACGGGCATCGTAGTTCGCTTTGATTGCGTAGTGAATCTTGTAGCCGTATTTCAATGCTATTGACATCAGACTTTCGAGCGTCTGGTCAAGCAACTCGATATCGTAGAGATAGAATGGGGTTTCGTATTTTGCCAACTTATCGGCAACTTGTCTGCTTAACATAACTTAATATGGGTGTTTAACGGGACAAAGATAGCAAAAATTCTTGAATGTTTGCTGCAACACCGTTTATGAGCACTTGAACAGCATCGTCGGCAGCCCATGCCGTATGAGGCGAGGCGAGCAACGCATCGGGGTCATCGAGCGCATATAGAGGCGATTCCGGTAGCGGCTCCTTCGAGAATACATCGAGAGCAGCTGCGGCTATTGTCTTGTTGTTCAGGGCTTCGGCAAGAGCCTCTTCGTTGATTATGCCTCCACGTGCAACGTTTATTATGATGGCTGTCGGTTTCATGGTTGCCAACTCTTTTGTGCCAATAAGACCCGCCGTACGGCTGTTGAGTGGCGAATGAATGGATACAACATCGCTCCATGTAAGCAACTCGTCGAGTGTCATGTGCGGATACTTCTCTTCACGGGCAATACCCGATGTGGAGTGGTATGCTACGGAGCAACCAAATGCTTCGGCAAGCGTGGCAACCTGACGCCCGATTGCGCCCAATCCGATGATGCCCCAATGCTTGCCGCGAAGCATCGAAATCGGACGCCCGAAGTGGAAAATATCGCTCGTTGCGGCATACGCGCCATTCTTGAAATAACGGTCGTAATATACCGAGTTGCGAAGTAGTGACAAAGCCGCACCGAGGGTTGCTTCGGAGACCGAATGGGTCGAATACCCAGATACGTTACGCACCGTAATACCTCGCTCGGCTGCCGCCTCCAAATCGACGTTGTTCATGCCGGTTGCCGAGATTGCAATCATTTTTAAGTCAGGAAGTTGAGCCATTGTCTCGCGCGAGATGAAAACCTTGTTTGAGATGATAACGTCGGCTCCTGCACAACGCTCCAAAACCTGTTCCGGAGTGGTGCGATCGTAGCCCGTATAGTCGCCCAATGATGTGATAGCGGAGAGGTCGTTTCCGCCCAACGAATATTCGTCCAAAAAGACAATTTTTGCCATATTTTTACTCTTTTTTAGCTTCTTCTTTATCTTCGGTTAGGTCGCGGATTACGACCGACGCGCAGCCAATTCCGAACATTGCCGGCAGATAGGATATGGTTCCGACGTTCGACTTTTTGTTGCGCTCTTCGCAGAGAATCATTGCTCCCTCGCGCGGTGGCTCAGCCGAAAATACGGCTTTGAATCCGCGACGTATGCCAAGCTTGTGTAATCGCTTGCGCAGCATGTGTGCGAGAGGGCAGTGGTGGGTCTTCGATATGTCGCAAATCTCCAACTGTGTAGGGTCAAGTTTCGCCCCTGCACCCATCGAACTGACTACCGGATAACCGCGCTCCAAACATCCCGAAATCAGTGCAAGTTTGGGTGAAAGTGTGTCGATTGCATCGACCACATAATCAAATTTTTGGCTGTCGAGTATCATGTCCGTCTTTTCGTCTTTGATATACTCGGCAACGATGCGTAGGTTGAGTTGTGGATTGATGTCGAGCAGACGCTCCGCCAACACATCGGTTTTGGCTCTGCCTACGGTCGAGTGCAGAGCGATGAGTTGTCGGTTGATGTTGCTTTCGGAGACTTCATCCGAATCGGCAATTGTAAGGTGGCCGACACCCGCACGCACAATCATTTCGGCAGCATATGCTCCTACACCACCAACACCTACAACAAGTACATGTGCTGCTGCGAGTCGCGCTAATGCCTGTTCGCCGAGTAGTAGCTCAGTTCTTTCAAGCCAATTTGGTCTCATCTTTATTTAGTTCGAAATATGCGTTCAAAATTCTCTCTTGTTCGGCACATTAACTCCATTGCCGTAATGCCTATCAGTTGAGCAATCTCTGTGTATATTTGCTCGATTGCCATCGTGCTCTCGTCGGTCTCGACAAATATGCGGTCAAGCGTAATCGAACGTAGTGCCTCAACGCTTTTGGGCGACCGTTGTGTGCGCTCGCCGAACGAAAGAAAGTATCCGCGCTCGACGGCTCGGGCGGCCTGCTCCGGAGAGCCGATAAAGCCGTGAAATATTACTGCTGGAACATTCACCCTGCCGAGCGCCTCCATTATGGGCTCGAACGACCGTACGCAGTGTAAAACTACCGGCTTTTGCAATCGCTCGGCTATGCCGAGTTGTGCGCAAAATACCTCCATCTGCTTTTCGCGTGGCGCATCGCACGCGAAGTCCAATCCAATCTCTCCGATAGCATCTGCTTCTGTTGCATCTTGCTCGACCTTCGCAAGCATCGCTTGTGTTGCACTCGCTGCATCGTACGGATGAATGCCGACGGTGCGGATTGTTGTCTCCGTTGCGGATGTGCGATGCGTGTGAATATTTATCGGTAGAGCCATCGATCAAGCGTTTTGTTTGTGCAAATTTACAAAAACTCTCGATAAAATGAAGAAATCGGTGTAATAAGTCCTGTATTTGAGCAAAAATTGAGAAAAAAATAGTATCTTCGCGGGCGAATTATGGACTATGCGTTTTGGTCTGAAAAACAATAGAAATTTACACTATAAACTAATTCAAATTAACAACTAAAAACAGTTTTAACAATGTCGAAAATCATTAAACTGTGCAAAGGTTTGGACATCAACTTGCAAGGTGCTGCCGAGCTCTCGACCACGGAACTTCCGTTGGCTGCCGAGTATGCAGTATCGCCGCTTGATTTCGAGGGTGTCACTCCGAAGATGCTGGTGAAGGTTGGTGACGCAGTTAAAGCAGGTACGGCGTTGTTCTTCGACAAGAACAACCCTTCGGTTCTCTTCACTTCGCCGGTCAGCGGTACAGTTACTGCTGTCAATCGTGGTGAGAAGCGCCGTATTCTCTCTGTAACTGTTGCTGCCGATGCTGCCATTGCTTATGAGGAGTTCGAGGCACTCGATGTTGAGAAGGCATCGCGCGAGGAGATTGTCTCCCTGTTGCTCAAATCGGGTCTTTGGACGTTGATTATTCAACGCCCTTATGGCATCATTGCCAATCCGGCTGATGCTCCGAAGTCGATCTTCGTATCGGCGTTCGATTCTGCTCCGCTTGCTCCGCAGTACGACTATGTACTCGCTGGTGAGAACGAGGCGTTGCAGAAGGGTTTTGACGTATTGCGTCGTCTGACTGATGGTAAGGTACATTTGTCGTACCACGCCGACACGGCTGCTCCGGCTATCGAGGGTGTGGAGTTGCATGCCTTCAAGGGTAAGCATCCGGCAGGTAACGTAGGTGTTCAGATTCACCACATCGACCCGATTAACAAGGGTGAGAAGGTTTGGACCGTAAATTATGCCGATGTGGCAATTATCGGTCGTCTGTTCCTTGGAGGTAAGGTCGATATGACTCGCACTATTGCCGTAACAGGTTCGGAGGTCGCTCTTCCTTGTTACTGCAAAGTTGTGGCTGGTGCCAAGATTGAGTCGATTTTGAAGGGCAAGGTTGCTGCCGATGCTCACGCACGCTACATTTCGGGTAACGTACTGACGGGTCGCAACGTTGGTGCAGAGGGTCACCTCGGCTACTACGCCAATCAGTTGACCGTTATTCCGGAGGGTGATGAGTATGAGTTGCTCGGTTGGGCAATGCCACGCTTCAAGAAGTTCTCTGTTTCGCGTGCTTATTTCTCGTGGCTCTGTCCTCGTAAGAAGTATGCTCTCGATACCAATATGAACGGTGAGGAGCGCGCTTTCGTTGTAACGGGTCTCTATGAGAAGTATCTGCCTATGGATATCTATCCGATGCACTTGCTTAAAGCGATTTTGGCGGGCGACCTCGATAAGATGGAGGCACTCGGTATCTATGAGGTTGTTGAAGAGGATTTCGCACTCTGCGAGTTCGTTGACCCTTCGAAGACCGAGATGCAGCAGATTATCCGCAACGGTATTAACTTAATGATTAAGGAGGAGGCGTAATGAAAGCACTTCGTAATATTGTTGATAAATTGAAGCCGACCTTCTCCAAAGGTGGAAAGTTGGCTTTCCTCGAATCGACTTTTGACGGTTTCGAGACTTTCTTGTTCGTTCCAAACAAGACGACGCAGCGTGGTGCACATATTCGCGACTGTAACGATATGAAGCGTACGATGATTGTCGTTGTGTTGGCCCTCATCCCTGCATTGCTTTTCGGTTGCTATAATACCGGTGCACAGGTGGGTCTCGCAGGTTGGACGGCATTCTTCTATGGTTTGGTTCGTATCCTTCCGATGATTGCTACCTCGTACATTGTTGGTTTGGGTATCGAGTTTACGGCAGCGCAGTTGCGTGGCCACGCCATCAATGAGGGTTTCCTTGTGTCGGGTCTGCTCATTCCGCTCGTTATGCCGGTAAGCACTCCGATTTGGATGGTCGCTCTCGGTACGGCTTTCGCTGTTATCTTCGGTAAGGAGGTATTTGGTGGTACGGGTATGAATGTGTTTAACCCTGCCGTTTTGGCTCGTGCTTTCGTATTCTTCGCCTACACCCCGCAGATGTCGGGTGAGAAGGTGTGGTACTCGGATTGGACAATGATGGGTGCACAGGTTGATGGCGTATCGGGTGCAACGGCATTGGAGCAGTTGGCAACGACGGGCGCAATGCAGTGGAGTCCGCTCGATGCGTTCCTCGGTTTCATCCCTGGTTCGTTTGGCGAGACCTCGACGCTCGCAATCTTGATAGGTGCCGCTATTCTTCTTTTCACAGGCATTGCTTCGTGGAAAACGATGGTGTCGGTATTTGTCGGTGGTGCAGCGACTGCTTACTTCTTTGGTGCAATCGGTTCGTTTGACTATCCGGCATACTACCACCTCTTGGTTGGCGGTTTCGCATTCGGTGCCGTATTTATGGCTACCGACCCTGTGACTTCGGCGCAGACATCGACCGGTAAGTATATCGTAGGTTTCTTGACGGGTGCAATCGCAATCCTGATTCGTGTCGTAAACCCTGCTTATCCGGAGGGTATGATGCTCTCGATTCTCTTTATGAATGCGCTTGCTCCGCTGGTTGATTACTTTGTAGTCGAGGCGAACATCCGTCGTCGTCAAAATCGTGTTAAAACCGTAAAATAGGGAGGATATAGATATGAAAGTAAATACAAACAGTAATACCTATATTATTATCTACTCGGTAGTAATGGTTGTTATCGTTGCGGTATTGCTCTCGGTTGCTGCTCTTGGCTTGCAGGAGCGCCAGCAGGAGAATATCCTCAACGAAAAGAAGACTCAAATCGTTAAAGCACTCGGCGAGAATCCTGACGAGGTTGCTTACAACGATATTATCACAAATGCCGTATTGCTCGATGCTTCGGGTGCAGTCGTATCGGAGGATACGAAGTTGGTATTCGCCGCTTTGAACGACTTGAAGGGTAGTTTTGCTGCTGGTCAGTATCCGCTCTTCGTGGCTACTTCGGGCGTTGTTGTGCCTATGTACGGCGCAGGCCTCTGGGGCCCGATTTGGGGTTACATCGCACTCGATACCGATATGAATACCGTGAAGGGTATCGTTCTCGACCACTCGGGCGAGACTCCTGGTTTGGGTGCAGAGATTACTACAATGAAACACCAGCGCCTCTATGTCGGCAAGACCGTATATGAGGGTGAGGATTTGGTAGGTATCACTTTGAAGAAGGGTGGTGCAGACAAGTCGAATCCGCATGAGGTTGATGCCATCACCGGTGGTACGAAGACTTCGGATGGTGTATCGGCTATGATTAAGGATTGCCTTAACTATTACAAACCTTATCTCTCGGCTGTGCGTGAGGCAGATGCTGCCGATCCGGCTGTTGAGGGACAGGGAGAGTCTAACACTATAAACGAGTAAAATCATGGCAAGTAAGAGTTTGAAAAATTTGACAGCGCCACTCAGTGGCAATAACCCTGTCATCGTGCAGATTTTGGGTATCTGCTCGGCTTTGGCGGTTACCGTACAGCTCAAACCTGCAATTGTTATGGGTTTGTCGGTTATGGTCGTTACCGCTTTCTCCAATCTCGTGATGTCGCTGCTGCGCAACGGTGTACCTTCGCGTATCCGTATCATCGTGCAGTTGGTTGTTATCGCAGCGTTGGTAATCTTGGTGGACCAGGTCCTCAAAGCGTTTGTTTATGATGTTTCGAAGCAGTTGTCGGTATATGTCGGTCTGATTATTACCAACTGTATCGTGATGGGCCGTGTAGAGGCGTTCGCATTGCAGAACAAACCTTGGGATTCGTTCCTCGACGGTATCGGTAACGGTTTGGGCTATGCTTCGATTTTGGTTATCATCGCATTTTTCCGCGAGTTGCTCGGTTCGGGCTCGTTGTTTGGTGTGCGCCTCCTTCCGGAGAGTTGGTATATTGCAGAGGGTGGTTTCTACGCAAACTGCGGTTTGATGTTGTTCCCGCCGATGGCGTTGATTATCGTAGGTTGCATCATCTGGGCTCACCGTTCGTTCAATAAGGATTTACAGGAAAAATAGGAGGGTAGAGTATGGAAACATTGAATTTGTTTATCAGTTCGATTTTTATCGACAATATGGTGTTCGCATTCTTCTTTGGAATGTGCTCCTATATCGCTGTATCCAAGTCGGTTAAGACGGCTCTTGGTTTGGGTCTTGCAGTTACATTCGTGCAGACGATGACCGTGCCTCTCAACTACTTGCTCAACGAGTATGTTTTGGCTCCTAATGCTTTGGTAGAGGGTGTTGATTTGAGCTTCCTCTCGTTCATCATCTTTATTGCCGTTATTGCTGCATTCGTGCAGTTGGTCGAGATGGTTGTCGAGAAGTTCTCGCCCACACTTTACAGCCAGCTGGGTATCTTCTTGCCGCTTATCGCTGTAAACT
>JAFNYX010000112.1 GCA_017654125.1 Alistipes sp.
AAAATATTCCAGCAACTCAAAACTTGGATGTATGGTAAGATATAACAAATAAATCACCAACAACAAGAGTTCGATAAACGCCGTATAATGCAAAGAGAATATAAACAGGGAGATGAATGGTTTCCTGCGTTTCCAATACAACAACTTTACGGCAATAGCTAAAAGAGGCGATGTCAATAGGAAAATTATCGGGAAGTATCGCGACAATATATCCAACAATTTACGCAACAGATTGGACAAAATCTCCAACCCTAATAATTTATCGACAATGTCATTTTTTTCAGCAAAGGAGTAGACTTCCGAATCATTGCTTACCAAGATTCCATCCTGAATCAATATTCGAGGAATACAGACAGCAATAGTATCCAGCTTTTCGCCATTATAATTAGTCATTGCTTTGACAGTGGTGACAATTTCCGGAAAGTCTTTCACACAAGCCACTGGCAACGACAACATAATTGTATCCCTTTCCGACTCATTCATTTTGACAGAGTAGTCCACATCCGTTTTCAAGGCATTAAGAGACATATAAGGGCGAACCTGTTCGTCTTTCATCACATTATCGAACGATTCATTTGCTTTTTGAATATCCGAAAACAACAAGAAAATGGTGATGAACACAAAAAGAAAGAACATGTTCAACTTTAAGGGGTTTTCATAGGATGCAAATTTTCCCGCATTGAATTCCTTGGTTAGAAAACCCGGCCGACGAACAAGATGCCATACCGTAACAAAAAATTTCGCATCCCAAATAAAAGCATTATTCATGTATTCGAGAATGAATTCCCATACTTTTGGGGTTGGACTTGATGCGCGTTGTCCGCATTCATGGCAGTATATACCTTGTAAATCTGCCCCACAATTCAGACACTGTTCATAAGGGACAATATCCTTCTTTTGTGAATTTATTGTAGATTGCTCTTCCATTTTATGCTTTATTTGCCACAAAATTATATAAATTCCGAATTAAAACCTAAACCCTGCGGTTTACATTTACTTTTTTTAAGGTATTAGGCACTCATTGTTAACCCAAATGTAGAGTTTCGTTTCTTGAAGAATTTGAAACGTTAGAATAACTTTCGCACAAATTTCTATCTATTTAGTTTAGTATTTATATATATTTCAATTAGTAACTTCTCTTCGCAAAAGTACCGCTATTAAATTCCACGAAAGAGTGTTGTGTGCGACAAATTGCGACATTTCTTACCCTTTGAGTGTTAGCGGGTTAGGGTGGTATGGAGGGTAATTTTCTGATATGCAACAAAAAAAGAGAAGAACTCTCGTTCTTCTCTTCTGTACCCCCTCAGGGGCTCGAACCCTGGACCCCAACATTAAGAGTGTCGTGCTCTACCAACTGAGCTAAAGAGGCATTACCGCGTTCGGGGTTATCCCCGATTGCGAGTGCAAAGATAAGGGCAAATTTTGATTCGTGCAAACTTTTTTCAAAAAAAATTTACTTTTTCCCTATTTTTTATAAAAATTTCTCGGTGTGTATTGCCATTCGTAAAAAAATACATACCTTTGTCGTAGCAAAGGAGCCAAGAGCGACCGTGCGTCGTGACGGGTGAAAAGGGAATCCGGTGCAAATCCGGAACAATACCTGTTGCTGTAAGTCCGTTCCGAAAGGAATTTGAAGTTTGTTGCACTCTTTGCCACTGACGGCCGGCCCGTTGGGAAGGCGCAACAAGCGGGATAAGTCAGAAGACCTGCCTTTGCAAACAGATTTTAGACCTCGCAGGATTACGGGTCACGAAATCGAAACCGATGTTTTTCGTTGCAAACATACGTTTTAATTGCAGAGCAGGACTCTTTGTGGGGCAAGTGGTGCACAACTTGTCGCAAGAAGGAAGAGAAAGGCCGAAAAAAGGAAGGTTTTGATAGTCGCTACCGTAGTCCGAAAGGGTTACGGTAAATTTTTTAACAGGATTATTAAAAATTCCGAGCAATGAAAAAACTTTTCAATCTTTTTGCGGTGGCAGCCATTGCGGTAGCGATGTGCGGCTGCGAATTCGACGATTCCGATTTATGGGGCGCGATGAATGATTTGGAGGAGCAGGTAAACCAAAACAAAGAGGACATCGCCACGCTCTCGACTCTTATGGAGGCCCTCAATCGAGGCAAGGTGATTATCGACACGGCCTACTCCGACGAGGGTGTCATTCTCACATTCAGCGATGGTTCGACCGTATTAATTAAAAATGGTATTAACGGCAAAGACGGAGCCAACGGTGCTGACGGTAAGGATGGTCAGGATGGTGCAGATGGCAAAGATGGTGCCGACGGTAAAGATGGTGCCAACGGTAAAGATGGACAAAATGGTAAGGATGGCGCCGACGGCAAGGACGGCGATTCGTTCTTTGTATCAATCGAAGAGACCGACACCTCGGTTATCATTACGCTTGCCGATGGTCGCGTGATTACGCTTCCGAAGCAAGTTGAAGGTGGCAACGAAGGTGGCGACGAGACTCCGGACTACGAGTTGCGCGTGCTTACGTTCGAGGACGGCGACTACAAAGGTCCAGCATCCAACGCTGCGACCTATTGGTCGGACTTCCTCTCCGGCGAATACGGCAACGGTAACGGTCATTATGCGTGGGATGACGAGGGCAACACCGAGTTGTGCTTCTACCCGTCACCGACCGCACTATTCCCCGGCTATGGAGGTCACGCTATTTCGTGCTACATAGGCAATGACCTCTCGCAGGGCGACTATATGCACGACCTGCAAGCGTACAATGTTTCGGGAGGCGTAGGTGACTCGAAGAACTTCTGCGTACACTTCGGGTATGTGGACGATTCCGGAATGGGAATGATGAACGAATTGGTGGGCTTCGAGTTTGCCGATGGCGTGGCACGTGTTATCGACCACATGTACGTAACCAACACCACCTACGTATTTAATCTGCTCACAAACGGCGACGGATGGCAGGTGCCGAACGGTGCTTCGGAGAGCAGTTGGTTCAAAATCGTTGCCTATGGCTACGACGAAAACGGTGCGCCAACGGGCGAAGCAGAGTTCTTGCTGTGGCGCGAAGGTCGTCAGGGCGTAAAAGAGTGGACCAAGTGGGAACTCTCGTCGCTGGGCAAGGTTGCTTCCGTCAAATTCAACCTTACGGCGAGCAGCGACCTCTATACCCAATACGGTTTGGGCGTTGCGGGCTACTTTGCGTACGACGACGTGGCCGTTCGTTTTTAATGGTAAAGGATACCTATTTTAATATATGAAGAGATTTCTCGTTTGTTTGATTGTCGCACTTATCTCGTCGTCTTGCAATATAGACGACGAGATAAGGACAACCCTTCCGCCGTCGATACTTCTCGATTCGCCAACAGGTGTATATACCGTCAAACTCGGCGAAGAGATTGTTATCGCACCCGACTACGAGTCGGCCGAGGAGGCAACCTATCGTTGGATGTCGGGCAGCACGCTACTCGGTAGCGAGCCGTCACTCGTTTTCGTCGGCGAAACCGTCGGCAAGATCTATATCACAATCAGCGTTACAACTCCGTACGGCACCGACTCGGAGGAGATTCGCGTGGATGTAGTCGAGCGCGAGATTGCAACCATCTCTATCTCCGCACCAGAGCGAATGACGCTCTCCGTCGGCTCGTCGTACCTGTTCCGTGCGACGGTGAAGAGTGTTTCGTTGCCGACCCGCATCACGTGGTCGCTCAATGGTGAGCCACAAGCCGTAGAGGAGCCATCGGCATATCTCTTCATATCAGAATTTGTTGGTACTTACACCATCACAGCCACCTCCAAAACCGACGATGGCGAGCATAGCGATTCGGTTGTGGTCGAAGTGGTTGCGCCCGAGGACATGCCATTTGTTTGGGAGTTTGAGAGCGACATTCTGCACGGTGTCGTAGGACGCAGTATCATTATCAAACCTATTCGTGCAAGCCATACCAATGAGGTTACATACTATTGGCTCTCCACCAACCAACCAAATGATTTCGGACGCGAATCCTCATTCGTATATACGCCACGCACCAAGGGCCGTCACACTATCAAAGCAACGGCTTCGATGATTAAGGGTAACGAGACGGAGGTTATCAGCGTTATGTTTACAATCGACGCCTATGAGGAGGGCACATTCCGCCGACCGAAGAGTGTGACATCGAGCGCCGATTGGGCCAAGGTTTATGACTACACTCCTGCTCCGGGCCAATTCATAAATGAACTCAAAACGGGTGGTTTCGACAGCACGCAAACTACTGCAACGGCAGCCATAGCTTATGCCGAGGGGCGACTTTCGAGCGGAAGTTGGGTGTCGCTCGGCGGTTTTGGCGGATATATCGTCGTGGGCTTCGACCACAGTATCGACGCAGTCGAGGGCTTCGACTTTGCCATAACAGGCAACTCGTTCAAGGAGTCGAACGAGCCGGGTGTCGTGTGGGTAATGCAGGACGAAAACGGCGATGGCGAGCCAAATGACACGTGGTACGAGTTGCGCGGCAGTGAAACCGGAGCAGCAACCACCATTCAGGACTACGCTGTAACCTACTATCGTCCGAGTGGAGCAGCAATGCCGGTGGCGTGGAGCGACAATCGCGGAGGAGCAGGACAAATCGACTATCTACCACAATATCATACGCAGGATTACTACTATCCGCTGTGGATTACCGACGAGTGCTACACACTACGCGGAACACTGCTCGCGGCACGCAACTACGACTCGTCTGGCAACGGAACAATGTGGATACAGCCACCATACGATTGGGGCTATGCCGACAATCGCAGCGAGCGCGACTCCTCGCCAACGCACGCGCAGACCAACCTCTTCGACATTGCCAATGCGATGGATGGCGAGTGCCAACCTATCGCGCTGACGCACATCGATTTTGTAAAGATACAGTGTGCCGTAAACGCCAAAAGCGGCTGGCTCGGTGAACTTTCGACCGAAGTGTGTGGTGTGTTTGATTACTCGCTAAAACAGCAATAACACAACAAAAAACAGATGAAACGATTCTTAACGATACTTGCGGCAGTTGTTGCCACGACCACGTTTGGGGGCTGCATGAAGTGGGATTACGGCTCGATGGAGGATTTTCAGACATCCTCCACGGGCCTATTCATCTGTAACGAAGGAAATTTTCAGTATGGCAACGCCACGCTCTCGTACTACGACCCCGAAACACGCACCATCGAAAACGAAGTATTCTATCGTGCCAATGCCATGAAACTCGGTGACGTTGTGCAGTCGATGACCGTACATAACGGCATCGGATGGGTCGTGGTGAATAATTCGCACGTCGTCTTTGCTATCGACCTCAATACGTTCCGCGAGGTGGGACGCATCACAAACCTCACTTCGCCACGATACATCCACTTCATTTCGGATGAGAAGGCCTACATCACACAGTTGTGGGACAACCGAATATGGGTAGTAAATCCGTCGCGCTACGAGGTTACGGACTACATCGAGTGCCCAGGAATGACGATGGAGAGCGGCTCAACGGAGCAGATGGTGCGCTATGGCAGATACCTGTTCGTGAACTGCTGGTCGTACCAAAATCGCATCCTGAAAATCGACACCCAGACCGACCGCGTAGTTGCCGAACTTACGGTCGGCATTCAACCCACATCGCTCGTGATGGACCGCTACAACAAGTTGTGGACCGTCACTGATGGCGGCTACGAAGATTCGCCCTATGGACACGAAACGCCGTCGCTCTACTGCATCGACGCCGAGACGTTTACCATCGAACGCTCGTTCCGCTTCGCATTCGGCGATGCTCCGTCGGAGGTACAACTCAACGGTGCGGGCGACACGCTCTACTGGATAAATCACGATGTGTGGGCAATGGATGTCACAGCCGACCGCCTGCCAGTCAGACCGTTCCTACCCGACAACGGCACGATATACTACGGACTCACCATCGACCCCGTGCGCGGTGATGTCTATATTGCCGACGCCATCGACTATACGCAGCACGGTAAGGTCTATCGCTACTCGTCGGAGGGTAAACTACTTGACGAATTTTACGCCGGCATAATCCCCGGCTCATTTTGTTGGAAATAAGAGAGGATAGAAGGGATGAAGAGTCGAATCGTGATATTTTTTGCACTGCTGCTCGCGTCGCTCCCCGTTATGGCATCGTCGCCTGACGATGGTACGCCCGAATGGTTGCGCAAAGGCATCAACATACCCGACGTCATGGTCTACGGTCGCCGTCCGATGAAGGAGATAGGCGTACAGCAGACCAAATTCGACTCGCTGATGCTCAAAGAGAATATCGCACTCTCGATGGCCGATGTGCTGACCTTCAACTCATCGCTCTTTGTCAAGAGTTACGGTCGCGCGACGCTCTCGACGGTCGCCTTTCGCGGCACATCGCCTTCGCATACACAAGTGACGTGGAACGGTATGCGCATCAACAACCCGATGCTCGGAATGACCGACTTCTCGATGATTCCGTCATACTTTATCGACGACGCTTCGTTGCTACACGGCACGTCATCGGTTGGCGATACGGGCGGAGGCCTCGGCGGCTCAGTGCGCCTCTCAACGACGCCTGCCGCAGCCGACGGTTTTGGAATACAGTACGTGCAGGGAGTCGGCTCGTTTCAGACATTCGACGAGTTTCTTCGCCTGACCTATGGCAACGAGCATTGGCAGAGTTCTACTCGCGTGGTTTACTCATCATCACCCAACGAGTACAAATTCCGCAATCACGACAAAAAGGAGAACATCTACGACGAGCAGATGAACATCATCGGGCAATACTACCCCATCGAGCGCAATCGCAGCGGATCGTTCAAGGATTTCCACCTCTTACAAGAGGTTTATTACAACACTGGCAAGGGCGACCGCATTGGGGTCAACGCGTGGTACACCCATGCCAACCGCGAGCTCCCCATGCTGACAACCGACTACGGCGAGCCGACAGCTTTCGACAATCGCCAACGCGAACACACCTTCCGCGGCATCCTTTCATGGGATCATATGCGACAAAATTGGAAGGTTGCGACGCATGCCGGATATATCTACACATGGATGGCATACGACTACAAACGCGATGTCGGCAACGGCACAATGGCACACATGACTCGCTCGCGTAGCCGCGTAAACACCCTATACGCACAAGCCGAAGGCGAGTATTACATCGGCCGACAATGGCTATTTACCGCATCGCTTTCCGCACATCAACACTTCGTACACAGCGAGGATAAAAATATAATTCGTCAGGACGGCAACAAAGCCATCGTCGGCTACAACAAGGCACGCATCGAACTCTCGGGCGCAGTATCGGTCAAGTGGCGACCGATAGACCGCTTCGGCGTGTCGGTTGTCCTACGCGAGGAGATGTTCGGCCGGGATTGGACTCCGCCGATTCCTGCGCTGTTCGTCGATGGTGTGCTATCGCGCAAGGGTAATCTGACAGCAAAGGCCTCCATCTCGCGCAACTTCCGTTTCCCTACGCTCAACGACCTCTACTTCCTACCGGGTGGTAACCCTGATCTCAAACGCGAGAGCGGTTGGACCTACGATGCAGGAGTGTCGTTTGCCGTCGGAAAGAGCGACAAGTATTCACTCTCGGGCTCGGCCACGTGGTTCGACTCGCACGTCAATGATTGGATTATATGGCTACCTACACCAAAGGGTTTCTTCTCGCCACGCAACGTCAAGAGCGTACACGCTTACGGCGTAGAGTTGCGCGCTACGGCTGCCGTGGCACTTACGAAGGAGTGGGCACTCTCGCTCGACGGCTCCTTCTCGTGGACACCGTCCATAAATTGTGGCGAGCCAATGTCGCCGGCCGACCAATCGGTTGGCAAGCAATTGCCATACGTTCCGGAGTTTTCGTCGGCCGTCACTGGTCGTCTATCGTGGCGCAGATGGTCGCTGCTCTATAAGTGGTGCTGGTATAGCGAGCGTTTCACGATGTCGAGCAACGACGACACGCTGACCGGCCACCTGCCTCAATACTTTATGAATAACCTTTCGCTCGAAAAAGTGTTGATTTTCAAATGGGCGGACCTTTCGCTGAAAGCGACGATAAACAATCTATTCAACGAGGAGTATCTCTCGGTTCTCTCGCGCCCAATGCCTGGCATCAATTTCGAGATTTTTATCGGCATCACTCCGAAGTGGGGCAAACGCGCCACGAAAAAGTAGGCAACAACCTCTATATACTAAATAAAAATGCGGAGTGATAACAATGTTTCACTCCGCATTTACTATGTTGGTTTTCAAGACGATATTCGATTGATTATTTTACCACCTTCAATACCTCGCCGTTATCGGCAGCAACGGCACGCTTCCACTTCTCGTTATAGCCCGGGAACTGAATCTTTGCCGGAATATCGCGGCCGTTACCATTCTCGATAAAGCCCTTCGCATCCTCCGACTTCACGTTACCATCGACATACTTAACAAGCAGATAGCTATCCAACTCACTCCAACGGTCGAACATCGCCTGTGCCGTTGCAAGCGAGTAGGCGGTGAGTTCCTTGCGCTGCTTCTTCGGCGAAAGCGATGCTACGCGGGCATCTATCTCCTCCACCTCGGCCAAACGCTTCGTCTCCCACTCATCGACAACCTTGCGGATGTCGGCCGAAATCATATCATAACGCATATATGCGAAATTCGTCACGCGGTTGAACAACCAGAACATCGAGGTCGGCGAGTAGCGCAACATCGAGCCATTCTGCTCGGAAAGCGTTTCCGGCACCTCGGTCGTCGTGCAATATATCGGAGTCAGACACGATGTAGCCGCATCGTCCACACCAAACCACAGAATACCCGTCTTGCCCTTACGCGCCTGACCACACAACCAGAAACCGGTCTGCTGCGTTGCCGTTGCGCGCTCGTTGCAATACTCAACGCCATCGACCTTCCAATACATCGGACGCCAACGATAAGGGCAGGCGTGACCTCCGGCACCCAAATCTGTTGTCATATCCATCGGCGTACCCTCATAGTGGTCGCGCATAGCATCAAAGACCGTTTTCGGCGCCACCTTCGTACGTGGCTTTACCCACAATGGCATACGATTCTCCTTATTGTAGCCCATCGCATAATCGACATACTTGTCCATATCGTTGGCTACCGCGCGGAAGAAACTCCAAACACGCGCCTCGCAACCACGCATTGCACCGAAATCAAGCGGAGCATACGCATCGCAGAACGAAAAGTCGGCATCCGCACCATTGAAGTAGCCCTGTGAACGAGCAAACGAAATCACATCCGACGAATACACACAATTCTGAGGATCATCGAGCGGGAATGTCGTGATACGCGCCTGATTAGCGTGAGCCGACACGTATCCGTCCGGAATACGGCGTGCGACCCAAACAATACCCTTGCGCGAAGCATCCTTCGAAGAGTCTCCCTTGCCGATAAGTTCCATAATCCATGCCTCATCAGCATCTGCAATCGAGAACGACTCACCCGACGATGCATAGCCGTACGTATTTGCCAACTCGACAATCACATCAATCGCCTCGCGAGCCGTCTTGGCGCGTTGCAGCGTGATGTATATTAGCGAGCCATAGTCGATTTTACCCTGCGGGTCCTCCAACTCGCTACGTCCGCCGTAGGTCGTCTCAGTAATGATGAGCGAGTACTCGTTCATATTGCCGACCGTAGCATAGGTTACGGGAGCCTGCGCAATATCGCAGAGATACTTACCCGTATCCCATTCGTGCACCGGAATCGTCGCCGCAGCACGCTTGGCCGGATTATACTTATAGAGCGCACCATAGAGCCCGTGCGAATCGGCTGCATAGGTAACCATCACCGAGCCATCGGTTGATGCTCCCTTCGTTACGATAAAGTTCGTACAGGCAAATGCCGTCGTAGCGCCCACTACAAAGAGAAGTGTAAAAAGAAGTTTTTTCATAATCTATTATCTTGTTTGTTTATTAGTCGTATTACGTACAGCCCACCCATCGTGCCGGCACATTTTTTACAAAGATAGTGTTTTTATCCGAAATTTTTGCATCGAGCCGATGTTTGCGCTATCTTTGGCAGAAGAAATGCGAAAATTTTAGACAGAAAAGAGTTTTTCGCGCGTTAGCACATATACATATATTTATAATTGTATGTCCATCAAAGATAACTTATCCGCAATTCGCACCACACTGCCGGCTCATGTCACACTGGTTGCCGTATCGAAATTTCACCCGGCCGAGCGAATCGAGCAGGCATATGCCGCCGGTCAGCGCACATTCGGTGAGAGCCGCGTGCAGGAACTCACGACCAAACAATCGGTGTTGCCTACCGATATCGAATGGCATATGATAGGTCATCTGCAAACTAACAAGGTACGCGCCATTGCGCCATTCGTTGCGCTCATTCAGTCGGTGGACAGTGCACGCCTAACGGAGTGCATAGACCGCGAGGCAGCACGTTGTGGGAGAGTGATTGACTGCCTTATGGAGATTCACGTCGCGCAGGAGGAGAGCAAAAGCGGTTGGGCATTCGACGAACTTGTGCGCTATCTGCACAGTGAGGCGTTTGCGGCGTTACACAATATTCGTATTCGTGGTGTAATGGGCATGGCAACGAATACCGACGATAAACAGATTGTGCGCGAGGATTTCGAACATTTGGCTCGCTGTTTCCGCGAACTCGCACCGCTGTTCGACGAACACTTCGACACACTTTCGATGGGCATGTCAGACGACTATCCGCTGGCTGTTGAGTGTGGTTCTACGATGGTCCGCGTCGGTTCTTCAATCTTCGGCACACGAGAGTATTAAGGGCAAGACTTGTTTGTTGGCAAAAACAGACAAAGAGATTATCGGCGACTCACAACACCGATAATCTCTTTGTTTTTTGACAGGGAACTCCGATACCCTATTTCATCGTCTTCTCGACTACGGCACAGATACGCGCGAACACCTCGTCAATCGTACCCAAACTCGGCACCGATTCGTATTTACCCTGAGCCTTGTAGTAGTCGGCTACAACGGCGGTCTGCTCGTTGTAGATTTTGATGCGGTTACGAATGACATCCTCCGATGCGTCATCTGCACGACCCGAATCCTTGCCACGCAACAGAATTCGCTTCACGAGCTCCTCCTCCGG
>JAFNYX010000113.1 GCA_017654125.1 Alistipes sp.
GGTCTTTATGGTTTCGTTTGCTTCTTTATGGTAACGAACCTCTATCCGCTTGTTGGTCCGGCAATCACTCCGGCTCAGGGTGCAGCAGTTCTCGGTATCGGTCTGCTCGTAGGTATGGTAAACCTCCTCGCTGCTGTATATCAGGGTAAGGTCTGCGCCAGCGGTATCGCAGCTATCGGTAACGGTCACGACGTGATGGGTAAGACGCTCATCCTCGCAGCATTCCCTGAGTTGTACGCTATCTTGACCGTAGCAGCTACTTACCTTATCGCATCGGTTGCAATCGCTTGGGGTGCTCCTGAGGTTGCAGAGGTTGCGGCAGAGGTTGCAGAGCAGGCAGCAGAGGTTGTTCCTGCATTGTAATCCTTCGGGTATTGACACAACCAAAAAGGTTGCCCTTCCGTGCGGAGGGGCAACCTTTTTAGTTGGTGGGGGGAATGATGCCGAACGGATGTTAATCTCGGTAGCGATACAGCTGGTCGCGCAGACGCGGCGTAAAGCCCGCTTCGCGAATTGCACGCTGAATGCCCTCGGCATCGAAACGGTTGTCGGCACCGGCCGACGAGACCACGTTCTCCTCAATCATAATCGAACCCATATCGTTTGCTCCGCTGTGCAGAGCCACTTGTGCGGTCTGTTTGCCGACCGTGAGCCACGATGCCTGAATGTTGCGAATATTGTTCAGTACAAGGCGGCTGATGGCAATGATGCGCACGTACTCGGTAGGCGATAGTTGCGACGTCACGCCCTGTGCTTCGAGGCGTGTTCCGGTCGAACGGAAAATCCACGGAATAAAGGCCGTAAAGCCGTAATTGCCCACAGGTACAGCCGCTTGCAGGTCTCGCAGACGTATGAGGTGTTCGATGCGCTCCTCTGCGCGTTCGATGTGGCCGTACATCATTGTTGCAGTTGTTGGTAAGTTCATTTCGTGCGCCTCGTGCATCACTTGCAACCACTGTTCTACACTTGGCTTGGCTGGCGAGATTGCTTTACGAACGCGCTCGACAAGAATCTCGGCTCCTGCACCAGGTAACGAGTCAAGGCCGGCCGCAGCGAGACGCTCCAACGTGCGTGCTGTCGTGAGACCGCTGATTTTGGCTATGTGTGCCACCTCGGGCGCACCGAGGGCGTTGAGTCGCACTTGCGGATAGCGTTGTTTGAGGAATGAGAAAAGCTCCTCGTAGAACTCGATTCCGAGCGAAGGGTGCATGCCGCCTTGCAGCAACACTTGGTCACCTCCGAGTGCGAGCATACGTTCAATTTTTTCGCAATATTGCTCGTGGGTAGTTATGAAGTGACGGTCGGTCTGGTGGGGCTTGCAGTGGAAGTTGCAGAACAGACAGCCCGACGTGCAGACGTTTGTCGTGTTGATATTGCGGTCAATCTGCCACGTTACGACCTTCGCGTCGTGTACCATCGTTGCTCGCAGAGCATCTGCCTCGTGGGCAAGTTCCGCAAGCGACGCTTCGTTATAGAGCCGGCACGCCTCCTCTTGCGAGAGGTGTTCGCGAGCGTGGGCTTTTGCGTATATGTCTTTGATTGATAACATCTTCTACATATATCGTTTGATGCGTATTGCAGATGCATCTTTCGCAAACTCCTCTTCGATACGACGTTCGCTGTCGGCAAATACGAAGTCGAGCATACGGCGACGCAGGTCGGCGCTCTTAACCCTGACACGCACTTTGTCGCCGAGCGTATAAACGCGACCCGTTGAGTGGCCATAAACCTCGTATCGTGCCTCGTCGAAGCGATAGTAGTCACCCTGAATGTCGCGCAGTGCAACCATACCCTCGACAATCGAATCCTCCAATTCGATAAACACACCCCACTCCGAAAGACCCGAAATGTGGCCGTCGAACTCCTCACCGATTTTATCGGCCATATATTCGACCATCTTGTACTTTATTGATGCGCGTTCTGCCTCGGCGGCCACCACTTCGCGCTCGGATGAGTGCTCGCAAAGCGATTCGAGAGTGTCGCGATTGGCCGAACGGCCACCGTCCAAGTAGCGTTGCAGCAGACGGTGTACCATCATATCCGGATAGCGTCGGATGGGCGAAGTAAAATGGGTGTAGTACGGGAATGCCAAACCATAGTGGCCGATGTTGTCGGTCGTGTATATTGCTTTTGCCATCGAACGTATGGCGAGCATCGACACCACATTCTCTTCTGCCTTGCCGCGTACGTTCTCTATCAGTGCGTTCAGCTCCTTCGATACGGCCGTACCCTTCGTTGCCTTGAATATGTGGCCGAATCGGAGAATAAAGTTGCGGAAACGCTCAAATTTCTCGTCATTCGGACGGTCGTGTACGCGGAATACCATTGTGCGCGGGGTATTGCCACGTTTGGCACAGAACGTTGCCACGCGACGGTTGGCAAGCAACATAAACTCTTCGATGAGTTGGTTTGCCTCGCGTTGTACCTTGAAATATACACCCGTCGGGCGACCTTGCTCGTCGAGCGAGAACTTAGCTTCGCGGCGCGAGAATGCGATTGCTCCCTTGCGGAAACGCTCTTTGCGCATCGCTTGTGCCAGACGATGAAGTGTCAGTATCTCATCGCGCATATCTCCCTCGCCACTTTCGATAATCTGTTGCGCCTCCTCGTAGGTGAATCGCCGATCGGAGTAGATGATGGTGCGACCAAACCATTCGCGCTCGATTTTCAACGACTCGTCCATCTCGAAGACGGCCGAGAAGCAGAGTTTCTCCTCGTGAGGTCGTAATGAACAGAGTTCGTTCGAAAGGCGTTCGGGTAACATCGGAATCGTGCGATCGACCAGATATACGGATGTTCCGCGCTCGATTGCCTCGTCGTCGATTACCGATCCCGGACGAACGTAGTGCGTAACGTCGGCGATGTGTACGCCAATCTCCCAACGTCCGTTCGGCAGATGTCGGAGCGAGAGGGCATCGTCGAAATCTTTGGCGTCGGCTGGGTCTATCGTTAGCGTTGGTACGTCGCGCATATCGCGTCGTTCGGCTCGGTCCTTCGCCGTAATTGTGCCATCAATACGTTCGGCCTCCTCTTCGACCTTACGCTCGAAACGATACGGCAGGTCGAACTCCAACAGAATGGCGTGCATCTCGGCATCGTTGTCACCCGCAACACCCAATACATCAACCAACTCGCCTGTCGGCATTTCGTCGCCATCGCGCCATGCTACGATACGAACAGCGACCTTGTCGCCCTCGTTCAACTTCGGATATTTGCGACGCGAAAGATATATCTCGGTGTGCAGATGACGCGAATCGGGCTTGACGATAATTGCTGTTTTGGAACACGCCTCTACTACACCTGCATAACACTTGCTGTTACGCTCGATAATCTCCATAATTTCACCTTCGAGAGCACCGGTGCGCGACTTGTGGGTTACTACCACTCGTACGCGGTCGCCGTCCAATGCTCGGCAGGCATTGCGCGAATGTACGAATACGTCAGAATCCAACCCCTCACACTGCACATATACCGAGCCCGACGTGTTGATGTCCACCACGCCCTCGTATTGTGGCATACGACTGCGGCTCAACACATATTTGCCACGGCCCTCCATCTCTATATATCTCTGTTCGAGCAGGGTATCAAGAATATGTTTTGTCATGTCTCGGCCCTCACGGTCGGCACTTCCCGATGCTGCGGCGAGGTGTTTCAACGTGAATTTCTTTTCGGGCATCTCGCGAAATAGATTCACGATAAAGCCAGCACGCTCCTCGAAACCGAATTTTTTACCTCGTTTCTTTCCCATAGTCTGCTTATTTGCTTAATATTTCGAGTGCGAGGCGATACATAAACTCTACACCCGGCGCGATAGCACGCTCGTCGGGTGCAAATGTTGATGAGTGGCTTCGTCCCGCTGCTTCGCCTACGCCGATGCGGTAGAATAGCGACGGATAATGTTCGCAGTAAAAACCGAAATCTTCCGCTACGAAGCGTCTTGCCAACCTTTTGGCGGTAAACATTTCGCTACACAGACGCTCTGCTGTGGCAGTCAGCGCGACATCGTTCTCGACGCACGGATATCCGCGACTGATGTCTATTTCGGTCGTTGTGCCGTACTTTTCGTCGGTTGCTTCTACCGCAGCACGAATATCGTTCCAGGCTTGTTCACGTGCCGCTATGTTGTCGCCTATCGTATTGAACGTGCGTAACGTGCCCTCGATTGCCACTTCACTTGGGATTACGTTTGTTGCTCCGTTGGCAACTACGCGACCCGTTGAAAGAACTACGCTCTCGGTATTTAGCGCATTGAGTGAGAGTATGAGTTGCGCGGCTGCTGTTACCGTATCGTCTATCTTGTCGCGCATTGCAGCGTGGCCGCCACGTCCGCGTACCCAAAAACGCAATTCGTCGCTCGATGCCATAAAACTGCCTGCGCAGAAGCCAAATTCGCCGACCTCCAATCCGCTGTCCGTATGTTCGCCAAGGACGGCGCAAATCTCATACTCCTCAAACGGATTCTCTGCCAAGACCTTCGATGCACCACCCGGATTGCACTCCTCACCCGGCTGGAACAATCCAAAGACGGTGCCTTCAAACGTGCGCTCGCTCTGCAAACGCTGCAATACGCCGAAGAGAATGGCGGCGTGCATATCGTGACCGCATGCATGCATCACCCCTTCATATCGCGATGCGTACTCCAAACCTGTCTGCTCGTGAACGGGCAGTGCATCGATATCGGCTCGCAAAACGATGGCCCGCGAGAGGTCGCCTTGCCCTTCGATACGTGCCAAAACACCCGTTTCGGCGATGCGACGACACTCGATGCCCTCGGCATGAAGTGACTCTTCGATGAACTCTGCCGTGTGATACTCCTTGAACGAAAGTTCGGGATTGGCGTGCAGATGTCTGCGAAACTCTTGCGATAACATATGATGGTGGTTTATAATGCTACAATATTGATTTCAAACATTTTGTTCCAATTCTTGCCCGTAACGAATATGCGTCCCGTCTGCTCATCCCACGCAATACCGTTCAGAACGTCGGTCGTCGGGCTTACATCCTCCTCTGAAAGCAATCCGCGCAAATCTATAACCCCTTCGATGACTCCGTTTTCGGGGTTGATGATTACGATTTGGTCGAGCGTATAGACGTTTGCCCAAATGCGCCCGTCAATCCACTCCAATTCATTGAGGTAGGCAAGCGATTCACCACGAAGTCGCACGTTGAATCGGCGTTCCTCTTTTAGCGTTTCGGGATTGATGACGCGAATATCCGAGGTGCCGTCCGACATGTAGAGTCGCTCCCCGTCGGTGGTCAGTCCCCAACCTTCGCCACGGTACGAGTGTGTGCCGACTTTTTTGAGCGTTTTGCGGTCGTATATGTGCATACGTCCGTTTTGCCACGTCAGTTGATAGATGCGTTCGCCGAGCAGGGTAATTCCCTCGCCAAATTCCGTGCGTGGCAACTCTGCAACGACCTCTGTGCGACTTCCGTCGGCTGCCACACGCAATAGTTGCGATGTGCCGTAGCCACCCGTACTCTCCCACAACACGCCATCGGCAAATTGCAAACCCTGCGTGTAACTTGTCGTAAGGTGCGGATAGGTGGCAATCACCTCATATGTGTAGAGTTGCGGGTTGGCGACAACTGCTGTCGCACTCTTCTTCGAAGTGCGGCCCGCGCATCCGCTTGCTGCGAGCAGGCAGACGAGTATCGGAATCAAACGTTTCATATTATGGCAAAGATACGAATAATTTGCGAATGTGTGTGCGCCGACGTCGATAATGTGTTATATAATTTGGCGGAGCGAGCAACTTTTGCTATGCAATCGCATAACTTTTACTCTTTTTATGGGCATTTGGCTATTTTAACTGCTCGAAATAATGTAAAATTGCGGAAAAATGATTATCTTTGCGCGCTCGTTCAGCGCGACAACACAAA
>JAFNYX010000114.1 GCA_017654125.1 Alistipes sp.
CCTGTGGCGGGGCGGTTGCGGGGATATAAGATGTGATTGCTCGGGCGATATGCGCCCTCCGCTATGCGGTATCCCCGCGAGTTCGGGTATGCCCCTCACTTCGAATCCGTCAACTCCCACTATACGAAGGTGTCCAACTTTAAGTTGCGACACCTTTTTTTTATTGTATTTTGAAGGACAACTGCTGTATTGCCGTCATTTTGTGCGAAGGTCACATACACAGAGTATGCTCCCTCCGCTCAAAACTCGGCGGCTGTGCATTTGCCTCTTCAAAATGCAATTTTGTTTTTTTATGGGTTGGGGTGTAGGTGTTGGTGTGGTGCTGGTCGTACGACCTTATGGCGACTGTGTATGGCCTTTCGTGTGCAAGCACCCGATGCCACACTCATCCGCCACAGCTTCGCTGTTGCACCCTCCCCACTGTTGTGGAAAAAATTCGTAAAAGAAAAATCCGCAGTTGATAGATGGTCGTTATTCGGCCTTAAACCAACTGCGGATTACATAATCCTTATTAATCTTATAAATGGTCGGTGTTACTCTGCCCGATACGCAAAACCGACACCTTTTTGGGTGGTGATGCGGTCGTTACCCAACTTGCGACGCAAACGACGGATATGAACGTCGAGCGTGCGGTCTCCGACGACGACATCCTCACCCCATACGTGGCGAAATATCTCTTCGCGCGTGAAGATGCGATTGGGTGACGAATGGAGCAGGTGCAGTATAGCGAACTCCTTGCGTGGAAGTACGACTTCGCCTTGTGGCGTAAGTATTGAGTGATGGCTCTCGTTGAGCGAGATTGCTTCCGACGGCTGAATCTCTTCGCTTGCGGCCAAACGCTTCATAATGGCATTGATACGACTGCATAGGATGCGCATACTCACCGGTTTGGTGATGTAGTCGTCGGCTCCCGCCGAGTAGCTCTCTACCTGGCATCGCTCCTCGCATACGGCCGACAGGAAAACAACCATCGTCTCCTTCAACATCGGGTGACGACGTATCGCTTCGCATGTCTGGCGACCATCCATTACGGGCATCATCATATCGAGCAATATCAGATGAGGGCAGACTTGTTCGGCGATGCGTAAAGCCTCTTCGCCATTGCAAGCTGTGTGGACGTCGTACCCTTCGCGCGTGAGGTTGTAGCGGATAAATTCACGAATATCCGCCTCGTCATCGACTATCAATATGCGTTGTGCCACGTTCGATTAAGTGCTAAAAGTGATTAAAACTCAACTTTTGGTGCAACGTCGGCGCCCTCGGCAGCCTCGAAATACTCCTTTGCCGAGAAACCGAACATGGAGGCGATGATGTTGCGTGGGAAGAGTGCGATGCCGGTGTTGTACTGCTTGACGACATCGTTATACTCTTTGCGGGCAACGGCGATGCGGTTTTCCGTACCCTCCAATTGCGACTGCAATTCGAGGAACGAGGTGTTGGCTTTCAGGTCGGGGTAGTTCTCCGCTACGGCAATCAGACGACCGAGAGCCGAGGTGACTTTGTTCTGTGCAGCGACATACTCTTCGAATTGTGCCGGTGTCATCGAACTGCCGTCGAGTGTGATGGATGTTGCTGCGGCGCGTGCTGCCACGACATCCTCCAACGTCTGCTGCTCATGTGCGGCATAACCCTTGACGGTCGATACGAGATTCGGAATAAGGTCGGCACGACGCTGGTACTGCGTCTCGACATTTGCCCATGCGGCATCAACGCCCTGCGAGCCGGTAACCATTCCGTTATACGCTTTTACGCCGAAGATGACAACAATTGCCACAATGACCGCTGTAATAATCAAGCCTGTTCTTTTCATAGTTGTATTCGTTTTATTGTCTGTTTTTTCTTTTTTTATGGGTAGGAGACTTTGGTTAGAAACGAGAGCCGGCGCCGCCACCTCCGAAGTGACCGCCTCCGAATCCGCCTCCGCCGAAACTACCGCCTCCGAATCCACCACCGCCGATAATCATTCCACCACCATCGCCTGTATCCTTGTAAATCTTCTCGCGTTGGCGTTTGTTGTGGCCGCATGCCGAACATACGAATACTTGTTCGACGAAGTCGTAACGGCGTGTCGAGGAGAGCATGATGGATTGTGTCTTGCGCAGACGGTGTTGGCCACACTTCGGGCACTTCGATTTGTGCCACTCGTAGAGCAGAGCCGCAACGATAATGGCCATAAAGAATGCGAAGAATATGGTTATAACGGCGATGATGTCGGCCGGTGTAAGTTGTTCTTCTTCAAAGTGTTGTTCGCCACCGTCGGAGAGTATTTGGGCAACGGCTGCCACACCGGCAACCATACCCCGATTGTAGTCGCCATGCGAAAGGTATTCTACCATATATCGCTGTTGGATGCGTCGGCATACGGCATCGGTGAGTACCCCCTCCAAGCCGTCGCCAGTCACGAAACGAATCTCGCGTCGTCCGACAACAAGCAGTATGCCGAGTCCGTTATCTGCACTCTCCGAGCCTACGCCCCACGCCGAGAATAGCGAGTGGGCAAACTCGAATACGTCGTCTGTCTCGATATCGTCGATAGCAACGACAGCCACCTGTGCCAATCCTCGTGTGCGCAACGAGTCGCAAGCTGCGTCGATTGCGCGAACGGTCTCGTCGGTGAGAATTCCGTCGGGGTTAGAGGTGTAGTGCGTGCGGTCGGCAAGCTGCACATTCGGAACCGAATCGAGCGTGTGTCGTCGGGCCGATGCAGGTAATGCGACCATAATCAATACCGAAACCAGCAGTATGATAAACCTTCTCATAAAACCTCTCTCAAAAATCAAATTCATGACGAGTTATCGCAAAGATACGAATTTTATGTCGAAACTGCAAAATGTGCCTTCGTATGCAGTCGGGTTTTCGGGGGGGGTGACGGTGCCGAAAAAATGTAGGCACCTTTTTTGGGGTGTGTCGATTTTGAATTTTCAATACTCTTTTATATCTTTGTAGGTTAGAAAATTCAAATGTAAAACAAGATACGAAATGGTAATTTTAGTTCTTAATTGTGGCAGTTCGTCGATAAAGTATCAGGTTATCGATATCTGCGATGCCGGTCACTCGCTCCTGGCCAAGGGTCTCGTCGAGCGAATCGGTCTTGCGGAGGGCGACCTCACGCACAAGCCTGTTGGCAAGGATGTTTTCAAACTGCACCAGCCAATTCCGGACCATACGACGGGTATCCGTCTTGTGTTGGATGCGCTGACGGATGCCGTTCATGGCGTGATAGCCTCGCTTGATGAGGTGAAGGCCGTTGGTCATCGTGTGGCTCATGGTGGCGAGTTCTTCCCGTCGAGCTGCATCGTCGATGAGGATGCGAAGTTGAAGATTCGCTCGCTGTTCGACATCGCTCCGTTGCACAATCCTGCCAACTTGGAGGGTATCCTTTCGATTGAGAAGGTGTTGCCACAAGTGAAGCAGGTGGCGGTGTTCGATACGTCGTTCCACCAAACTATTCCTGCCGTAAACTATATGTATGCCCTGCCGTACGAGTACTACGAGAAGTATCGTGTGCGCCGTTACGGTTTTCACGGCACAAGCCACAAGTTTGTGGCAAAGCAGGGAGCTGCGCTTGCAGGCATCGATTTTGAGACGTCGAAGATTATCACCTGCCACGTCGGCAATGGTGGCTCGGTGACGGCAGTTCTTAATGGCGAGTCGTATTGTACGTCGATGGGCTTCTCGCCGGTAGATGGTCTGGTGATGGGTACGCGTTGCGGTGATGTTGATCCGAGTGCACTGCTCTTTATCGCCGAGAAGGAGGGTATGTCGCTTGCCGATATCAATACGATGATCAACAAGCGTTCGGGTGTCGAGGGTGTTTCTGGCGTGTCGAGCGATATGCGCGATATTGATGCGGCTTACGATGCGGGCAACGAGCGTGCAATTTTGGCTCGCGATATGTATTATTCACGAATCAAGCAGTATGTTGGCAAGTATGCGGCGCTAATGGGTGGCGTCGATTTGATTATCTTTACGGGCGGCGTAGGCGAGAACTCGTGGGAGTTGCGCGATGGCGTATGCTCCGAGATGGAGTTTATGGGCGTGGCGCTTAATGTGGAGCTGAACAAGACGATTCGCGGTGTTGATACCATTATCTCGACCGACTCGTCGCGTGTCAAGGTGGCCGTTATCGCCACAAACGAGGAGTTGGTTATTGCAACCGATACGTATAACTTAACAAAATAGAGTAGATAGAGATGAAACACTTATCAGAAATAGTAGAACAAGCCCGTCTGCGTGGTCGCAGACGCTTGGCGGTGGCTTATGGTCAGGATTCGCACACGTTGGCAGCGGTTTACGATGCCTATCAAGAGGGTTTGGTCGAGCCGATTATCTATGGCGACCGTTTGGTTGTCGAGCAGGTGTGCAAGGAGCATGGCATCGACAGCAGTGTGATGCGCATCATCGACGAGAAGAGCGACGTTAAGGCGGCTCTGCTCGCAGCGACTGCCGTAGCGCAGGGTGAGGCGGATGTACTCATGAAGGGAATGCTTCCGACCGATAAGTATATGCGTGCCATCCTGAACAAAGACCTCGGTCTCTGTCCACCGAAGGCGACGTTGAGCCATGTCTCGGTATTCGAGTGGAGCGGCTACCACAAACTCCTTCTCGCGTCGGATATTGCTATTATCCTTCAACCGGATATCAAGCAGAAGCAGCAGCAGATTGAGTATCTGCGCAAGGTTGCTGTTGCGCTCGGTGTCGAGACTCCGAAGATTGGTTGCGTAGCTCCGTCGGAGCAGGTGTTGCCGGCATCGATTTCGTCGATTGAGGGCGCGATGCTTGCCAAGATGGCCGATCGTGGTCAGTTGGGTAATGTGGTTGTCGATGGTCCGCTGTCGCTCGACGTTGCACTCTTTAAGGAGGTTGCCGACCATAAAAAGGTTAAGGGTTCGACCATTGCCGGCGATGTGGATGCGTTGCTCTTCCCTAACATCGAGTCGGGTAACGTATTCTTCAAGAGTGTTTCGCACCTTGCCGGTGGTGAGATTGCCGCTATCGTGATGGGAGCCAAAGTTCCGTGCGTACTCACTTCGCGTGGCGATTCGGCTGCGTCGAAGAAGTTTTCGATTGCGTTGGCTTGTTTGATGGTCAAGTAAAATGCGATTTTGGGGGGCAAGCAATAAAATTAATAGCTATAACGAGATATGAAACTACTGATACTCAATGGTGCAAACCTGAATTTGCAGGGTGCGCGTGACTGTTCGGTATATGGTCGCGAGACATTCGATGAGTTTATTCCGCGTCTGCGCGAAGCGTGTCCGGATGTGGAGATAGACTATCGTCAGTCGAACATCGAAGGCGAGATTGTCTCGGCGTTGCATGCCTCGGTGGGTGTGTATGACGGAGTGTTGCTCAATGCGGGCGGCTACACGCATACGTCAGTGGTGATTCGCGATGCGATTGCCGCTATTTCGGTGCCGGTCGTGGAGATTCACATCTCGAATATCGCAGCCCGAGAGGAGTTTCGTCATACGACGCTTATCGGTGGCGTAGCAATCGGCTCCATTGTCGGCTTCGGTTTGGAGTCGTATCGGTTGGGCGTCGAGTACTTCCGCTTGCGAAAATAGCATTTGAAAAACATACAAAACGAGGCGGCCCAACTTTCATAGGTCGCCTCGTTATTTGTGTGATGCATGCGCGTATTATCTGTACACCTTGATATTGTCGATTGCCAGATATGTCGGATATTGCATATATTCAAGCGTACTCTTCACGTATTCGCCATTGACAATTTTACCCTCCTCCATGCGGAACGTGATGCGTTTAACGACGCCGAGCGACGAGAGATTCCACTTGCGCCACGATGCCATAAGAGAGTTGCCTTTGAAGATGTCGTGTTCGAGCGAGCCGACCTCTGTTCCCTGCGCGTCATAGCCCGTAACGATAACCTTCAAATAGCCGTCAGCGCCGATTGGCGGGCAGAAGTCGTTACCGTTTTGTGCAACGTAGAGCGAGTAGCAGGTCGAACAGATGTCCATCTGCTCGAAAATACCCGTACCGTACTTAAACTCCATAAACGGAGGGCAGTCGTTGTTGGCAACGTAGCATACAAGGAAGTTTTTGCTGCCCGTTACCGAGATATTTCCGACGGTGAGTTGCGACTCGTAGGTGTTATATACTGCAACGCTGCCGACGTAGTTCGAAACGGCAATACCTCCACCGTAGAACGTGCCGTCGCCCCATGGGTCGGGGAGTGAGCTGTAAAGGTCGGTCTCCACGTCGTACCACGAGTAGCCGTTGCCGCTGTAAAGCAGTTCGCCGCCATGCTGTTTCGAATCGACGAGTGAGGCCCACTTCGCAACGCCGATAACATCGCCCGGACGATCCGGGTCGGTGCTGGTTTGTAGCTTGTCCTCGAAGGTTGCCGTACGATGTTTGCGGCTTGGTTCATCCTCTCCGCTGTTTGGCTCGCAACCGACGGTAATGATAGCCGCCAGCGCGATAAACATCCAAGTAATCTTTTTCATATCTGTTCGTTTTTTATTAGTTATAATCTCTCTCGCGTTGCGTATGCGATAGGGTATCCCGTCGCGCGTGCGCGTTATATATATCGGTATGTCGGCAATTCGCGGCGCGTCGAAGCGTCGAGCGAGAAGGCGATAAATACCATTATTGTGAAAGCAAATAGCGACGAGCCACCGTAACTTATGAACGGCAGCGGGATGCCCATCACCGGCATCAGTCCGATAGTCATACCGATATTTATCAGCACATGGAACAGCAATATCGAAGCGATGCAGTAACAATATACGCGTCCGAAAGTCTCCTGTTGTCGGTCGCCCATACGCATCAGGCGCAAAATGAAGGCGGCGAGCAGCAACAATAGAGCCAGCGATCCGACGAAGCCGAACTCTTCGCCTATGGTGCAGAATATAAAGTCGGTATGGCGCTCCGGAACGAAACCGTATCGGATTTGCGACCCCTGCAAATAACCCTTGCCGAACACTCCGCCCGAGCCGATGGCAATCTTCGACTGATTGACGTTGTAATCGGCTCGTGGGTCGCTGACCAAACCGAGGAAACTTTGGATACGTTTCTGTTGGTGCTCTTTGAGTACCTTGTTGAACATCAGGTCGGAGGTCGGTAGAATCATAATCGACACGAAGAAGAGCAACACAATGATATATAGCGCGCGTAAACTCTTTCGGAAGGCATACACAATCACTGCCACGAGCGACAAGATGGTTGTTGTGAGCAGGCTCACATAGTAGCTGGTGCCACTCTCCACCACAAGGTTGAGCAGCAGGTGTAACATGATGCTGACGGCAAAGAGCGTAGCAACGTATTTTATGGCGAGTTGCCAACTCTCGCGCATCATCATTACGGCCGAGAGTGTAAAGACCACAATCAGTGCCACAAGCAGTGTGACGGGTGTAAAGACGAACGAGAGGATGAAGAGCATCGCGATAAAGAGCACCGGTACACAGAGCCAATTATTGAGACCCTCGCGGTAGAGCATAAAGAGAAACGAGCCAAGTACCAAGCCCGAACCGAGGTCGTTCTGCAATACGGCGATGCCGAGTGGCAGCAGAAGTAGAGCACCCAATCGCAAAAGGTCTTTTGGTTTGTCGAGCGAGAAGGAGTATTCGCTCATCATTCGCGCTGTTGCGAGTGCAATGGCAATCTTTGCAAACTCCATCGGTTGGATGCGAAATCCGCCGAGCGAAATCCACGCCTTTGCACCGTTTACGGTAGTACCGATAGCGAGTGTCGATAGCAGAGCAAGAATTCCGAAGCCGTAGATGAAGTATGAGAACTTGTGCCACACGCTACTGTCGAGCAGCAGGATGACGAGGGCGGCAACCCACGATATGCCGAGCCACATGGCTTGTTTCATATAGTTGTGCGAGAGCGAGAGCGGCGAGTCGCTTGTCTCGTTCCACGATGCCGAGAATATGGATGCAAAACCTACCAGGGTCAGCACCACGTAGAGTATTACTGCCACGCGGTCCACGCCGGCAAAGAGTCGTACGCTATTTCTTTCTCTTGCGGTCATAGGCGTTGTAGTAATTAATTTGTTTCTGTTTAACGTAATCCACCAACCATGGTCGAGTGATGGTATCGGTCAGATACATCTCTTCGACCAGCGTGGCGATAGGCACAGCCATCGAAGCACCGAAGCCTCCGTGTTCGACATATACGGCGATGGCAATGCGCGGATTATTGCGCGGAGCGAACGATACGAATGTCGAGTGGTCCTCGCCTCGCGGGTTTTGTGCTGTACCGGTTTTGCCGCATACATCCCAACCTTCGAGTTTCGCACCCTGACACGTACCATCGACATTCACGCCTCGCCACATGCCCTGTACGATGGTTTCGAAGTGTTGTGGTTCGACTTTCGTGTAGTTTTTGCGATAGAATCGTGCGTCGAGCGAGTCTTGCCCCTCGATGCTGCGTACGATATGCGGGATGTAGTAGTAGCCGCGATTGGCAATCGTTGCTGCGAGGTTTGCCAACTGCAACGGCGTACAGCCCAACTCTCCCTGTCCGATGGAGAGCGAGAGCGTTGTGAGTGCATTCCACGATTTGTGGTATCGTTTGTCGTAAAACGCTCGGTCGGGAACATAGCCTCTGCCTTCACCCAAAAAGTCGGACTCCAATTTACGACCAAAACCGAAACTATCCACATAGTCGCACCACACATCGTAGGCGTCTTTTATCGACTCATACTCCTTGTTTTCCAGGATATTGCGGAATACGTAGCAGAAATATGCATTACACGATGTCGCGATGGCGTAGTCGAGATTAAGCGGCGACGAGTGTTCGTGGCAGCCGACGTGAATCTTACCGTAATCGTAACCGTTGTGGCACGAGTAGCGATATTGTGGTTTGAGTACACCCTCCTGCAAGCCGATGAGTCCATTTACGAGTTTGAATGTCGAGCCGGGTGGGTATTTCGACTTGACGGAGCGGTTGAACAGCGGCTGTCGCGGGTTGTTCAGATTGCGCATATAGTTATTGCCTCGTTCGCGACCGACCAACTCGTCAGGGTCGAACGTAGGCGAGGATGCCATCACGAGAATTTCGCCCGTTGTCGGCTCGATTGCCACAACTGCACCCACCTTGCCGCGCATCAACTCCTCGGCAAATGCTTGTAAACGTGCGTCGATGGTGCAGACGATTGATTTTCCGGGTTTCGGATGGTTGATTATCTCGTCCGAAGACTCGTCGCGGGCATAGATGTCGTGCAGTACAAGACCCTTTTCACCGCGCAACTCCTCCTCGTATGCCGATTCGATGCCGTCGATGCCGATATAGTCGCCAATGGCGTAGTAGTCCGAACTGCGTTGGAGCATATCGGCCGTAATTTCACCTACGCTACCCAATAGATTGCCGCCGATTTTACGTGGATATTGGCGTACAGTACGCGGAACGGTATAGAGTCCGGTGATGTTCAACTCGTCGAGTTGCAGTTTCTCTTCCGCCGAGAGATATTTTGCAATAAGTCGTCCTTGACGAGGGCTCATACGTGCATCGGCAAGAGCCTTTTCGAGACGTTTCGGCGAGAGAGCCGTAATTTCGAGCAAACGCAGAGTGTCGATACCTCCCTTCGGCAAATCGCGCCATACGGCCATCAAGTCGTAGCAGATTTTGCTCTGCACAAGATACTCACCGTTGCGGTCGAAAACCTCGCCACGCGGAGGGTACTTCACGACATAGCGCAGATAGTTGTCGTTGGCCAACGAGTCGTAACGGCCGTCGATGAGTTGCAGATATGCAACGCGCAGTATCAAAATGCCGAATATGCCGAATACCAGCAGACGCGGGATGATGCTCCGCCAACGATTGTAGCCGTACTCTTTCATTATTTGACGGAGAGTTTAGAGGTGAAGAGCAACAGCAGGAAATAGACCATCGCAAGCGATGCGAGTGTGCTACAAAGCAGTCGTGTTGCGAAGAAACCGAAGTTGTCGAACGTCAGGTGTTCGACACCGAAGAAAAGCAACGAATGTAGAACGACCATTGTCACAACATAGCGATGGTAGCGGTACGTGCCGAGTCGCTTTTCGCTCGGTGCGCTCTCCTCCTTATCGAAGTCGGAGAATCCGGCTACGAGGTTGAGTATCGGGCGACGGAAGAAACCAAGCGGCAGTGTGGCGATGATGTTCAGTCCGTCAGTTCCCATTGTAAGGTCCATCAGCAGACCTATAACAAGGCTCGTCAGCAACATTTTTAGCGGCGACGAGTCGAGTGGCATCATAATAATACACGCCACGTATGCCATAGGGGCAAACAGTACGCTTACCGTGAGATTGTTGAGCAGAAAAATCTGCACCATCAGGGTAACCAGAAAAAAGAGTGTATAGCTTGCTTTTCCCTTCATTGTCGTTTGCTCTCTGCTTATTGTTTGTTTTCGTCGGCAGCGGGTTGCGGATGCTCTTCAAGCGTTTGTGCCTCGATAGCCGCGTTGTTCTTCACGAGCAGTACGTTGCTCAAACGCGACATATCGGCTGCAAGGCGGATTCGACAGTTGTACGACGTTGCGTTTTCGCGAAGTGTCGCACGTTCGATTTTGCCGATTATAACACCCGATGGAAAGTAGTGTGAGAAACCGGCAGCCACCACCACGTCACCCTCTGTTATGTGGGCATACTTGGTCACATCGTCGAAGTCGGCCACTTGTGAGTCGCCACCGTTCCAATGCACCGAACCGATACTGCCATCCTCGGCCAAACGCGCACTGATACGGAATGAAGTGTTGAGTAGCGAGCGTGCGATGGAGAAGTTCTCCGAGCAGTTTACGATGGTACCCACCGCATAACCTTCGGGCGAGAGGACAGCCATGTTGATTGCCACACCCTGATTAAAACCTTTGTCGATGGTGATGTAGTTTTGTGGGCGATTTATTGAATTGGCCACCACGCGAGCCGGCTGGTATTCGTAACGGTGGCCGGCGTTCATGCCCATCTGCTCCTGCATAGCTGCTTCGTATTCACCGACAGCATCCAGTCGGTTTTCGAGTTCGGCGATGCGCTCCGTGAGGCGTATGTTTTCGCTGCGGAGCGAGAAATATTGCTTCACGCCATGGAACGTATTGTGGATGTATCGTACGGCATAGTTCGAGCCGGCAAGCAGACGTGCCTGCGTATAGGGTGTCGAGTAGGCATAGTAACGGATGGCGACAATCTCCAATACCACGAAGATTATCGCCACGTATGTTCTGCGAATAAAATAGACGAGTTTTTGCATATGTCGCTCCTGCCTATTCCGTTAGCACTCTTGCTCGCACCTGCGTTTTATTGCACCGGCATTGCCCCTCCCTCGTGTCGGGCGGTTTAGCCACGCATGAGGAATGAGAAGCGGTTGATGTTCTTCAACGCGAGGTTTGTTCCGCGTACGACTGCACGCAGAGGGTCCTCGGCGATGTGGAACGGAATACCGGTCTTGTCCGAAAGACGCTTGCCCAAGCCCTTGATGAGTGCACCACCACCTGCCAAGTAGATACCGTTGCGGACAACGTCCGAGTAGAGCTCGGCCGGCATCTCGGTCAGCACCTTCATCAGCGCCTCGTCCAACTTCGAGAGCGATGCCTCCAAGGCGTATGCAATTTCGGTATAGTTGAGGGCGATGGTCTGCGGCAGAGCGGTCAAGATGCTCGGACCGGTTACTACGTAATCCTCCGGCTCGTCCTCCAACTCCGGCAGTGCAGCGCCGATTTTACACTTGATATCCTCCGCTGTACGCTCACCGATACGGATGTTGTGTTGTTGGCGGATGTAGTTCATGATGTCGTTGGTGAATACATCACCCGCAACATTGATGGACTCCGAACATACGATACCGCCGAGTGAGATACAAGCAATCTCCGAAGTACCGCCACCGATGTCGATAATCATGTTACCCTCCGGAGCCTCGACGTCCAAACCTGCACCGAGAGCAGCCGCCATCGGCTCGTAAATCATCGCTACCTCACGACCGCCGGCGTGCTCTGCCGAGTCGCGTACGGCACGAATCTCGACATTGGTCGAACCCGACGGGATGCAGATAACCATTTTGAGCGATGGCGAGAAGAGTGCGCCCGAGGTCTTGATTTTGCGAATCATACCTTTGAGCATCAACTCTGTTGCATTGAAGTCGGCAATCACACCGTCCTTCAATGGACGGATTGTACGCAGATTAGGATTGACACGACCAACGTAGCGATGCGCTTCGTGACCGAGAGCTTCGAGCTGGCCGGAGTGAATGTTGATTGCTACGACCGACGGTTCATCGACAACCACCTCGTCGTTATAGACAATCAGCGTGTTGGCTGTTCCAAGGTCGATAGCCAACTCCTGTGTTAATGAAAAAAGTCCCATAAGTATATCGTTTTTTATATTTTTCGTTGTTTCGAGTGGGCGATTTGATAGCATAAAAATCATATCGGGCCACTTTTTTGCAAAGGTAGAAAAAAGATAAATATCTTTTATGGTTTTTTTGAAAAATTTTTTTACCTTTGGAGTGCAGAAAAAATGTATGTTCGAAAGAGGACTCTTTTGGGGGTTGGAAAATACTGAAAAACAGAGATTCGCAAAAACCAAAAAACATAATAATTTTAGAAAACTATGGAATTGATAAAGTTGGACACCCGTAAATGTGGTGTCGAGGTTTCTGATGCGTTGAAGCGCGAAGCAATCGAGGCAAACGAGCTGCTCCATGCAGGTAAAGGTGCCGGTAACGACTTCTTGGGTTGGATTACACTCCCGTCGGATATTACGCCGGAGCATTTGGCCGAGGTGAACGCTTGTGCAGCACGTCTGCGCGAGAAGGCGGAGGTTATCATCTGCATCGGTATTGGTGGTTCGTATTTGGGCGCCAAGGCGGTTATCGACGCTATGACCGATTCGTTCGAGTTACTTCATAAGGAGCATAAGAATCCGATTGTGCTCTTTGCCGGTCAGAATATTTCGGAGGACTATTTGGGCGAGATGCTCGATGCGTTGAAAGAGTATTCGATTGCAACCATCGTTGCGTCGAAGTCTGGTACTACGACCGAGCCGGCTATCGCCTTCCGTATCATAAAGGAGGAGATTGAGCGTCGCTACGGTAAGGAGGAGGCGAAGGATCGCATCGTTGCCGTAACCGATAAGGCTCGCGGTGCACTCAAAACGTTGGCAACCAACGAGGGCTATACGACCTTTGTTATTCCGGACAACGTGGGTGGTCGTTTTTCTGTTCTTTCGCCTGTTGGTCTGTTGCCTCTAGCAGCAGGTGGTGTGGATATCACCGCGCTTGTTGAGGGTGCTCGCGCCGTTGAGTTGGCTACACAGCCGGGCGTAGCGTACGAGGATAATATCTCGGCACAGTACGCGGCGGTTCGTAACGCACTCTATCGCGATGGCAAGAAGATTGAGATTCTCGGTTCGTATGAGCCTAAACTCATGAATATCAACGAGTGGTGGAAGCAGCTTTATGGCGAGAGCGAGGGTAAGGATGGCAAGGGTATCTATCCGGCAAGCGTTACGCTGACTGCCGACTTGCACTCGATGGGTCAATATATCCAGGATGGCGAGCGCACGCTCTTTGAGACCATTATCTCTGTTGTATCGCCGAAGTATGATGTTCGTGTAGGTGCTGATGCCGACAATCTCGACGGTCTGAATTACTTGGCCGGCAAACGTTTGCACGAGATTAACAAGATGGCGGAGCTTGGTGTGCAGATTGCCCACGTTGATGGTGGTGTGCCGAACCTCCGAGTTGAGATTCCGGCCATCGACGAACGTTCGATTGGTGCACTGCTCTACTTCTTCGAGAAGGCGTGCGGTATCAGCGGTTATATGCTGGGAGTCAATCCGTTCAACCAGCCGGGTGTTGAGGACTACAAGCGTAATATGTTTGCTCTGCTCGAAAAGCCTGGCTACGAGGAACAAACCAAAGCCATCAAGGCAAAGTTGTAGTAGCGATTGCTATATCACAGATACGAAAAACCGCATCCATTTCGTGGATGCGGTTTTTGTTTGCGCTGTACAATTGACAATAATCGTCAAGCAACGTTTTTTTTGTGGAGGGAGAGTGGAGAGTTCGCTATGCGAAGATGGTGCGAATGAAGATGTCGGTTGCTCCTTGATGTCGCGATGTGTAACCTTTGGCGGCATTGCCGGCGCGTGCGAGTATATGAGTGTCGTCGCGTAGCGGTTCAAACCACTGCTTTAACCCATTGTAATCGTTAATCGAACAAGCGGCTCCGAGCGAAATCATGTCGCGGGCCTCCTTAAATTTTGAGTAGTTTGGGCCAAAGGCAATCGGCAGACCGAATGTGGCTGCTTCGAGCGTATTGTGAATGCCGACTCCAAAACCTCCGCCAATGTAGGCCCACGTTGCATAACCATATACGGATGAGAGCATTCCCATCGTATCGAGAATCAGTACTTGTGCACGTTTCAAATCATCTACGGAGGCTTGTGTATAACGCACTGCGCCTCCCTTGATTGAGGCGATTATATGTTCCATGCGCGTCTGCTCCATCTCGTGCGGGGCGATGATGAATTTTATTGTGGGATTGTCGTTGGCAAGTTGTATGATGTGCTCCTCGTCAGGGCCCCACGTCGAGCCGGCAACAAACAGTCGTGCGTCGCCTTTGAATAGTTCAATCTGCTCGATACGCTTTGCTGCTGTGGCGATTTGTGCCACGCGGTCGAAACGTGTGTCGCCGGCAACAACAGCATTGTTGTACCCCCACTCGGCAAGCAGTTTGCGCGAAGGCTCATCCTGCACGAAGATTGTCTCGAAGGTGCCGAGTGCCTTGCGCCACGCCACGCCATACGAGCGAAAGAATACAGAACGACGACGGAAGATGGCCGAAACGATATATGTTCGGACTTTGCGCTTGTGCAATTCGGTGAGCATATTGAGCCAAAATTCGTACTTGATGAAGATTGCAATCTCGGGATTGACGATGTCCAGAAAACGTCGAACCCGTTTCGGGCGGTCTGCCGGAATGTAGAATATATGGTCGGCGCCTGCGTAATTTTTGCGGATTTCGTAGCCCGATGGCGAGAAGAATGTCAGCAGTATTTTATACTCCGGATGTTCTGTACGAATTCGCTCGATAATTGGGCGTCCTTGCTCGAATTCGCCGAGCGATGCAGCGTGTACCCATACGATGCGTTCGCCCTTCGCAATGTCTGCGCGGAGACGCTCCTCCAACCTCTTACGCCCGTCACTCCAAAGGCGTGCTTTTGGATGCCAAAATGCGACGAATTTGATGGTCGCCTCGTAGGCTGCTATTACTATGTTGTAGAGCCACATCATTATTGGGAATAGTGCTGAAAATTAAAATATTACAAAGGTTGTGCGTTGTTGTGTAAATACAACATCACCAACCGTATTCGACGGCGTTTTCTATGTATCGTACCGAGTATGTGCCGTCGGGTAGCGCATCCACTGCCGCAAGGTCGATTTGCACTTCGCCACGCAGTCGGTGCGTCGTGATGTAGGAGGCGATGGCACGATGCAGTGCGCGACGTTTGCTCTCGTTGATGGTCTGCTCGGGAGAGACCATCGAACCGAGCCGCCGTGTTTTAACCTCGACGAAGTGGGTCGTATCCCATCGCGAGGCGATGATGTCTATTTCGTAACGACCGTAACGCAGATTGCGCTCCACAATCATAAATCCGTTGGCGCGCAACCACTCGACAGCCGCCTCTTCGCCGGCCGCTCCCTGTGTTAGCGTAGTAGTCATACCTTTATAATTATATGTCGCCCGCCGAAGCTCCGCCTCTTTCAATTGGATAGGGCAGAGCTTCGCCAGAGGTGTGTTGTTAAAGCAGGAATGAGAGGTCGTCGCCGGCAACAACTTCGCGTGGCGCGCAGCCCTTCTTGAAGATGCGCATCGGACGAGAGCCGATTAGCGACAACTTGCCATCTTCGAGGTGGAGCATACAACCCTCGCGCAGACCTACGACGTAACGACGAGGGTTAGCCTCGATATACTCCTCGATGCGCTGCTCGCGAGTTTCGCCTGCGTGTCCCTCCGGATTAGCATCCAGGTAGTGAGGGTTGATTTGGAACGGAATGGCTCCGATGGCGCGGAACGACTCCGGCTCAACAATCGGCATATCGTTGGTCGTGCAGATTGTCGGACAGCATACGTTGCTGCCGGCCGACCAGCCGACGTATGGTGTTCCCTCCTTGACCTTGCGAAGGATGGCTCGCATCAGTCCCTGTGCCTGCATCTTTTTGGTAAGAGCAAACGTGTTGCCACCGCCGACACAGATTGCCTCTGCCGTGCGGATTGCCTTCAACGGATTCTTCTCACGATGAATCGAACGCACGCGCACGCCAATTTCGTTGAAACGCTCCTGAACCTTGCGCTCGTACTCTGCGTAGGAGAAGGTAACTGCTGCATACGGAATGAAAATTACCTCGCTTATGCCCTTCAAATGCTCGCCAATACGCTCAATCGGGTATTTCAGGTACGGTTCGCCGGCGTTTGTCGAGTTGGAAATCATCAAAAGTTTCATCTTTTCCATCTATTGTTCTGATTTTAAGTTTGTTTTATTGCGTAAATTTGTAGGTCGATGTTAAAATATTTGCTTTCTTATGCCAAAGATAATAAAAAAGTGTTATCTTTGCACGACTTTGTGTCGATAATCTGTAAAATGTTTTGCAGATACAAAAGCGAAAAATAACGAAAACGATAATAAAATTTGTTTAACTAAAAATTGAAAGTTATGTCTGAAATTCAATCGAAAGTCGTAAAGATCATCGTTGACAAGTTGGGTGTTAAGGAGTCGGAGGTTACTCCTGAAGCAAGCTTTACTGGCCACCTTGGCGCTGATTCGTTGGATACCGTTGAGCTCATTATGGAGTTCGAGAAGGAGTTCGGTATTCAGATTCCTGACGAGGCAGCAGAGAAGATCGTTACAGTAGGTGACGTTATCAAGTTGCTCGAAGAGAACCAGAAATAGTATTCCGTCAAGAATACATTCTGCACGACACATACACATCATTCATACTTTTGTAAGATACGGACGAGGGGGGGAGATAATGGAGCAGAGAAGAGTGGTTGTGACCGGTATTGGCACGATAAATCCTATCGGCAACAATATTGAAGAGTATTTTCGCAATCTTGAAAACGGAGTAAGCGGAAGCGCAACAATAACTGCCTTTGATGCAACAAACTTCAAATCACGTATCGCCTGCGAGGTCAAGGGCTTCAATGCGTCGGAGTATTTCGACCGTAAGGAGTTGCGTAAGTACGACCGCTATGCGCAGTTTGCGTTGGTGGCGGCAAGCGAGGCCGTAGAGGATGCGGCGATAGATTTCGAACGTATCAATCTCGAAAGAGTCGGTGTCGTTTGGGCATCGGGTGTGGGTGGTATGCAGACATTTTATGATGAGGTAATGGGTTGGTCCGAGGGAGGTGGAATCCCTCGGTTCAGCCCTTTTTTCGTTCCGAAGATGATTCCCGACTTGGCTGCCGGACACATCTCCATCAAGTATGGTTTTATGGGTCCGAATTATAGCGTCGTGTCGGCTTGTGCATCGTCGAACCACGCAATGATTGATGCGCTGAATCTCATTCGCTGGGGTAAGGCGGATATGATTGTTACGGGTGGCTCGGAGGCACCGGTCATCATCCCTTCGGTTGGCGGTTTCTCGTCTATGCAGGCGCTCTCGACCCGCAACGACGACCCGCAGCACGCTTCGCGTCCGTTCGATAAGGATCGTGACGGCTTTGTTATTGCGGAGGGTGCGGGTGCGCTCGTATTCGAGGAGTACGAACACGCCGTGGCTCGCGGAGCCAAAATTTATTGTGAGGTAGCAGGTAGCGGAATGTCTGCTGATGCTTACCATATTACGGCACCTTGTCCGGATGGAAGGGGCGCGAAATTATCGATGCGTTTGGCGTTGGAGGATGCCGAAATCGGGGTGGACGCAGTCGATTATCTTAATGCACACGGTACCAGCACTCCGCTGGGTGATGTCGCCGAACTTGCCGCCGTGCAGGAGCTCTTCGGCGAGCACGCATATCGTATGAACATCTCTTCGACGAAATCGATGACAGGCCACCTGTTGGGTGCTACTGCGGCGGTTGAGGCGTTGGCGTGTGTCTTTGCAATCACCCATGGCGTGGTTCCGCCGACAATTAATGTTGAGGAGTTGGACCCGCAGATTGACCCGAAATTGAATCTTACGCTCGGAAAGGCGCAGAACAGGGAGGTGAAGGTTGCGATGAGCAATACGTTTGGCTTTGGTGGCCATAACTCGACGATTATTTTCCGCGCGTTGTAAAGCGTTAAAAATCTTTTAGTTGTGTTTGACTTTATACTTCGTCCGATAAAGAAAAATTTCGGACGCGATAAGATTTACTATCGAATGATTGACGATATGTTCGGCTTCCTGCCGCACAATATCGAACTATATAAACTTGCGCTCATTCACAAATCGGCTTCGGTTGTTGTCGAGGGGCAGAGTATCAATAACGAGCGTCTCGAATTTTTGGGCGATGCCGTCATTGAGAGCGTTACGTCCGACTACGTATTCATCGAGTATCCCGACTATAACGAGGGTATGCTGACGCAGTTGCGCTCGAAAATCGTGTCGCGCCAGTCGCTCAATAGTGTTGCAAAACGCTTGGGGCTGGACAAGTGCGTAATTTGCGGATCGACGGTCAATGCCACACAGAAACATATCTTCGGCGATGCCTTCGAAGCGATGATGGGTGCCATATATCTCGATCAGGGTTACGATTTTGTCAATCGTCTGCTTATCAACGATATATACGCACGATTGCTGTCGCTCGAAGAGATTGCCGAGTCGGAGACCGACTTCAAGAGTCGCCTTATTGAGTGGGGTCAGAAGCACCACCATACGGTGCAGTTCCGTACCACCGGAAAGAGTGGTACAACGGTTGGCGCGCATAACTTCCGTTGCGTTGTGATGATTGACGGTTTGGAAGTCGGTCATGGTGCCGGCGAATCGAAAAAGGAGGCCGAGCAACACGCTGCCGAGTCGGTGTCGCAGGAGATGAGCGACGAGGTGTGTGCACGCTTGCTTGATAGATTGGATAGAATAGATGCTCGTAAATAACAGACGTTAAGCCATGAAGGATGTTCGCGATAAGATTGCTCTGCGAGGTGTCGGTGCGCTGACCGATGCCGAGTTGCTTGCCCTTGTGATTGACGATGCTCCGCTTGCCACGCGGCTGTTGGAGCAGGCGGGGTCGCTTGCGGCGTTGTCGCGTATGGATGTGTCGCGTCTGCGTATGGCGGAGGGCTTGGGCCTTGCGCGAGCCGAAAAGGTGGCGGCTGCGGCGGAACTCGGCAGACGTTTTGCGCGTGCGGAGTCGCAGAGGGTCGAGAGCGTGCTGTCGAGCGAGGATGCCATCCGAATCTTGCGCCCACACTTCGAGGGGCTCGCGCGCGAGGAGTGTCGGGTGTTGTTCCTCACCTCGTCGAATCGTGTTGTGGAGTGTATGCTGCTTAGTGCCGGCGGTGTGCAGGCGACCGTCGTGGATCATCGACTGATTATTAAACGTGCACTCGAACTGCTTGCTACTCAAATTATTGTGGCGCACAATCATCCGTCGGGTAGTGCCTCGCCGAGCGAGCCGGATTGCGCCTTGACACGTCGCATCAAGGAGTCGGCGGCGTTGTTCGATATCGTGTTGCTCGACCATATCATTATCGCCTCGTCGGGCGAAACATTCTCATTCAAAGGGGCCGGAATGCTCTAATCGCGGGGCCGATATTGTGTTTGCGGCGCGCTGTTTTCGCATCGTAAACGTGCTGAACGACTGATTTTTGGTCGTTTTTTTCTTTGATTTTTCGACATTGTTTCGTATATTTGCGACAACGGGTTATAAGTCGCGTATCGGGCTTGCTTTCCGATGCGGACGGAAGACCGACTTCCATCTAACAACCGCGGCATAGAGAGTTAGAATTTTTACAATGGTGAGTAAGAGCAAGAGGAGTACTCTTGCGCAATCTTGTTTTTTTGCATAAAAACTATACCACTATGAAACACTTAAAGTCTATATTGGTTGTCGTTCTCGCTGCGTTGGTTGCGAGCGGTTGTTGGCAACCAACAGTGTTTGAGAATGATTTTCCCAGCTATGAGGTAAATGCAACTATTCAGTATTATATGAGTTTGAATAGGAACAACAACTACCCTGCGACGCGAGGTGCTTTGTCGGCATCTGTGGAATCAAACAAACTCACTATTGATATGTATGTGTGGGGATCCAAAATTGTCGCCTCGATGGTTGATTTTGCACAAGAAAAAGGGACAGTGGCGAGGTATGCCGAGTTGCGCGAAACGTTTGGCGACTTTAACCCGGAGAGGTCGAGATTATATGTTCCAGAGATTGAAAATCCCGTGTCGGATGATGCTCTCTTTGAGGATGAGTACTCTGTTGTAGGGCCTGCGAACGGTGTCTATGCGTGTTGCGAAAAAATATGCTCGCTAATAGTTACGAGTAGTGCGGATTGGGATGCAGCCCATCCCGCCGGTGCAGTGCTGAATGATCTGTTTGATATAGATTTTTGTAGCGTCTATTCATACATAAAACGTGGCTTCACGGGTGATGTGCAAGCTGTTCAGCAAAAGCCGTTGAGTGAACTCGCTGAAGATGATTTATGGCTCTGTTCTCCAGCGCCTATTCGCCCACAACTCTCCGCCTTAACCCTTCCGATGGTGGCCGGCACGCATACGATTTTCGTAACGCTGACGCTCGCGACGGGTGAGCAAATTGAGTACTCGACCGATGTAACATTTGAGTAACATCGCTCCCGAAAATCTGTATATCCCGACCTGCCCGATGCGGTGGGTCGGGATTTTTTTTTGAAAAATAGAGATTGATAGTGCAACTATTAGAAACTGTTTACAATAAAAGAGTGAAGTAAATAAATTTTTAGGCAGTTTCTCAATACTTTTTTGTACCTTTGTCGGTTAGAAACTGTTTTTTGGTTTTACGGAGACGAAACAAAATACAAAAAATATACCGAAATGACACAGGAAGAATTGTTTAAGAAGTTGATTGCTCACTGCAAGGAGTATGGTTTCATATTCCCATCGAGCGAGATTTATGACGGTCTGGGTGCTGTCTATGATTACGGCCAGAATGGTGTCGAGTTGAAGAACAACATCAAGCGTTATTGGTGGGATTCGATGGTGAAACTCCACGAGAATATCGTCGGCATCGACGCTGCAATCTTTATGCATCCGAAAACGTGGGAGGCATCGGGCCACGTAGCAGCATTTAACGACCCGCTTATCGACAACAAGGACTCGAAGAAGCGCTATCGTGCCGATGTGCTTATCGAGGAGTGGATGGCAAAGCAGGACGAGAAGATTCAGAAGGAGGTCGAGAAGGCGCGCAAGCGTTTCGGCGAGGCATTCGACGAGCAGCAGTATCTTGCAACGTCGCCTCGCGTGGCGGATATCGTTGCAAAGCGCGATGGCGTACACAAGCGTTTCGTTGAGGCGTTGGATAAGAACGACCTTGTGGAGTTGCGTCAGATTATTCTCGATTGCGAGATTGTGTGTCCAATTTCGGGTACGCGCAACTGGACCGACGTGCGTCAATTCAACCTGATGTTCTCGACACAGATGGGCTCGACAGCCGATGGCGCAAGCACCATCTATCTGCGTCCGGAGACCGCGCAGGGTATCTTCGTGAACTTCCTCAACGTGCAGAAGACCGGTCGTATGAAACTTCCGTTCGGTATCGCACAGATTGGTAAAGCGTTCCGTAACGAGATTGTGGCTCGCCAGTTTATCTTCCGTATGAGAGAGTTCGAGCAGATGGAGATGCAGTTCTTCGTTCAGCCGGGTACGGAGATGCAGTGGTGGAACGAGTGGAAGAATACGCGTATGGCTTGGCATCGTGCTTTGGGCTTCGGTGACGAGAAGTACCGTTTCCACGACCACGACAAGTTGGCTCACTATGCTAATGCAGCAACCGATATCGAGTTTAACTTCCCGTTCGGCTTCAAGGAGGTCGAGGGTATTCACTCGCGTACGGATTTCGACCTCGGTCGTCATCAGGAGTACTCGGGTAAGAAGATTCAGTACTTCGATCCGGAGCGTGGCGAGAACTATGTTCCGTATGTTGTCGAGACCTCGATTGGCGTCGATCGTATGTTCCTGCAAATTATGTCGGCGGCATATTGTGAGGAGAAGTTGGAGGGTGGCGACGAGCGCGTAGTGTTGCGCATCCCTGCTTGCTTGGCTCCTACAAAGGTTGCCGTTATGCCTCTCGTCAAGAAGGATGGTCTGCCGGAGTTGGCTCGCCAAATCATCGACGATTTGAAGTTCGACTACAACGTATCGTACGACGAGAAGGATTCGATTGGTAAGCGTTATCGCCGTCAGGATGCAGTCGGTACGCCGTTCTGCGTTACGGTCGATCACCAGTCGTTGGAGGATGGTACGGTAACGATTCGTCACCGCGACTCGATGCAGCAGGAGCGTGTGGCTATCGCCGACCTTCGTCGTATGGTCGATGAGGCAGTTTCGTTCCGTCCGCTCTACAAGAAGATTAAGGAGTAGGCGAAGGTGGGGCGCATCCTTGCAATAGATTTCGGAGTTAAACGCACGGGGTTGGCGGTAAGCGACCCCTTGCGTATAATCGCCGGTGCATTGGAGACGGTCGATACCAAACGCTTGGAGAGCTATATTGCACAATACTGCTCGCAAAACGACGTTTCTACAATTGTGGTGGGTAAGCCGTCACAGATGAATGGCGCACCATCCGAGACAATGCGCTACATTGAGCCACTCGTTGGTCGCCTGCGTCACGCATATCCCGACAAGGAGATTGTGCTCTACGACGAGCGATTTACATCGGTCATCGCCCAACGAACGATTCGCGAGAGTGGTATCGGCAAGATGGCTCGTCGCGATAAGGCGATTGTTGATAGAGTTGCAGCGACGATAATTTTGCAGTCCTACATGGACTCGAAGATGTTTTAGTGAGTAAAATAAAAGAGAAGAGAATATGATTTATCCTATCGTGATTTACGGTTCGCAGGTGTTGCGAAACAAGTCGGTAGAGATTGACGCTACGTATCCCGACTTCAAGAAGTTGGTTGACGATATGTGGCTGACGCTCGGCGAGGCGAGCGGTGTGGGTTTGGCTGCGCCGCAGATTGGCAAGAATATTCGTATGTTTATTGTCGATTGCACGCCGTGGGCAGAGGAGGTGCCGGAGTTGGCCGATTTCCGTCGCGTCTTTGTCAATCCGGAGATTTACGAGCGTAGCGAGCAGACAGGCCTCTTTGAGGAGGGTTGCCTTTCGTTGCCGGGTATTCACGAGAATGTGAGCCGTCCGGTGAAGATTCGCATGCGCTACATGGACGAAAACTTCGTCGAGCACGACGAGGAGTTTGAGGGTTATCCGGCGCGCGTTATCCAGCACGAGTACGACCATATCGAGGGTAAGGTCTTTACCGACCACCTCTCGCCTCTGCGTCGCAACCTGCTCAAAAGCAAGATTCTGAAACTCGCAAAGGGTCAGTATCGCTGTTCGTATAAGACCAAGTAGGCGTTTTTCTGGGAGGAGAGGTGCGGATAGGATAGTCGCAGTAGGGCGGCGTCAAATCCATAAAAATAAAACAGCACTCGGAGCATTGGCTCTCGGGTGCTGTTTGTTTTGTGTCGTGAGTGGTGGGCTATAATGCTTCGGCAACGACAAATGTCGAGCCGCCGATGAAGAGCATATCTTGCTCTGTGAGCATCGCCTTTGCTCGTTCGATGGCTGTCGGAACGTCGTCCACCCATTCACCCATAAGCCCTGAGGCAGAGGCGGCCTCCATAACCTTCTCGGCAGAGGCGGCACGCGGCATATTCGCGCGGGTGAAGATATAGTGTGCATCCGAAGGCATAAGTGCGAGCATCTCACGAATATCCTTATCTTCGCAGAAGCCCATCACGCATATCAGCCGGCCCTCTATTGTACGCGTGGCGAGTTGTCGTGCAACGTGAGCCAAACCGTGAGCATTGTGAGCGGTGTCGCATACCACGAGCGGATGCTCGGAGAGTACTTGCCAACGTCCTCTGAACGAGGTGAGCTGTACCACTTCGCGCAGACCGTCGATAAAGGCACGACGGCTGATGGAGAGCGGTGTGTTTTCGTGCAGATAGTCGGCTGCGGCGCATACGATGGCGATGTTCTGACGCTGATATTCACCCATGAGTCCCACGCGCAGCGTGTATTGTTGGCCGTCGCGTTTACGAATCATATCGAATACCTGCTTATTACCCTCTGTCACCTGACTGCGACACTCGAAAGCATCCTCGGCGTAGATGACTGTCGAACGCTGGTCGCGTGCAATCTCCTCGATGACGAGATTGTATGCCTTGTTGCGCTCGCCGACAATCACCGGAATACTCTTCTTTATGATGCCGCCCTTTTCGCGTGCAATCTTTGGCAGCGAGTCGCCGAGTAGTGCGGTGTGCTCCATGCCGACGTTGGTTATGATGGAGAGCGATGGAATGACGATATTCGTTGCATCAAGACGTCCGCCGAGACCCGTCTCTATGACTGCGACTTCGACATCGGATTGTGCAAAGTAGTCGAATGCCAGCGCGGTGGTCATCTCGAAGAACGAGAGCTCGCACTCCTCCATATCCTGACGGTGTTTGTTTACAAAATTTACCACCTTCTGCTTGGATATCATCTCTCCTCCGACGCGAATACGTTCGCGGAAGTCGGTGAGGTGTGGCGATGTGTAGAGTCCTACTTGGTAGCCTGCCTGTTGGAGTACAGCGGCGAGCATATTTGCCACCGAGCCCTTACCGTTGGTGCCGGCAATGTGGATGATGAAGTAGTTGCGCTGCGGGTTGCCTATCTTGCGACAGAACTCTGCGACGCGCTCCAATCCCGGCTTATATGCCGATGCACCCTGCGACTGGAAAGTAGGTAGCGAGGTGAAAAGGTAATCTATGGTCTCCGAATAGTTCATATTTGGCGTTGTTAATCGACTAAATAAAAGCGTTTCTTTGCGTTATATGCCACGCAGTAGAGCAGGCACAGCAATGCGATGTAAAGCGAGATGCGACCCAGATAGTCGCCGTGGCGGGTGTAGAACGTAAGGTGATGGTTTGTGCGGAGATCGGTAGTTTGTACACCGCGCTCGTTCCAACCCATCTTCGAAATGTCGTCACCTCGCATATTGATAAAGCCCGAGATGCCGGTATTTGCACTGCGGGCGATGTCGCGACGATGCTCGATTGCGCGCAAACGGCAGAATGAGAAGAGATAACGATAGCCGGGCGTGTCACCCCACCAACCATCGTTCGATACAACACCGATTACTTCGGCTCCATTGCGTACAAATTCGCCGAGGAAGTTGCCGTAGAGGCCCTCGTAGCAGATTGCAGGAGCGATGCGGATGTCGTTGTGCGCAAACGGACGAGCCGTCTTGCCTATACCCAACTGACCAACCGTGCCGCCGAGGTCGATAGCAAATATGCCGCCCTCGCGCAACCATGCAGGGATGGTCTCGACTCCCACGACGAGTTTGCCCTTATGGTGTACGGGTAGCGCGTGAGCCGCCGAGTCGATGCCTATCGAGGCGTTATATATATCATAATAGGTACCCCCCGAGCGACGTGCAGTCTCCGAGCCGCGCTCCGTACCATAGATGCGTACCGTCTCGCATCCCGTTATGAGCATCGCGTCGGAGTTGTGTGCAGCGAGTGCATCGGCAAAACGACGCACGACCGGTTCGGATGCGATGTGTCCCTCGTGTAGCATTGCGCTGAGCGAGGTTTCAGGCATTAGTACAAACTGCGCCGAGTCGGGCGTCTCGTGCAACAGCGATATGAGATTCTCCTGCTGCCATGCAGCGTCCGTATTGAATTTTTCGTAACAATCGACATTCGGCTGAACGACCGATATGCAGACCTTGTTCTTTGACGTATATTTCTCGCGCTCCGGCGAATATAGTTCGTAGAGTACGAGCGAAGCGGCCATTGGCGCAACCAACGCAAGAGTCGTTACAACCCATGCGCGCTTACGCATCGTCAGCAAAGACTGCACCGCAAGAACATTGACCGTCAGCACCCATAGCGAGCCACCGAGAACGCCCGTCCATTCGTACCACTGCACCGCCCACGTGTCGTTCGAGAAACCGTTGCCCAATACCAACCATGGGAACGAGAGGGCCGGTGCTTCGATGTAGAGGTATTCGCCCGAAATCCACGCCACGATAAAGAATATGTATGCAAGACCTTTTGGTGCGTGTTTTGATATGATGTGGTAGAGCATAAATGCTGCCAGACTCCACCACGTCGAGAATACGGTGGCGGCAATCGGGCCGATTGGCGTTGCATTCCATATCCACCATACGGTAGCGACGTTCCACACGACGAAGGTGAGCAGAGCCCAACCCATCATACGCAGCGCGTCGCGCCACGATGCGGAGTATTGTGCGCTGATGAGCAACAGCGGAACGAGAGCCACGAAGAGTGGTAGAGCGCCTGCGCCAACCCATCCGCTCGTGAGCAACAGAGCCGATACGAGCGACAGTGTGAGGCGCAATTTGGTGGACATATGTCTGTCGAAATGTATCATATTCACAATTACTTATTTGCAAATATACACAATTTGTACGGAATTTCGTCTTTTTCGGCAGATTGTTTCACAAAAAAACACCGCCTTCCCTCGTGGGAAAGCGGTGCGTATGTTGATAGTGTGCTCTTCGATTAGAAGTAGTAAACGCACGAAACACCAAAGTTTGCGATGCCCATAACGTTGAAATCGGCACCACTATCATTACCAAAATAGAGAATCTCAGGACCAAACGATGGAGTCCAGTCAACAGCAAATTTGAGCGGAATCGAGTGGAGCTGGAAACCGAGCTTCGCACCACCGGCTACACCGCAGTATGCATAGTGCTCACGACCACCAACGTTTACACCGACACCAGCGTCGAACGACCACTCACCTGCGCTTGGAGTCCAATCCATCGTGCATACATTCCACTGATAGAGTGCTGTGAAATCTGCTGTGATTACATCTAAGTCACAGAGCCACGACATACCGAAACGAGCCTCGATATAGTTACCGCTATCAAACTTATACTCGCCGACTGCCTGTAAGCCCGAACCTACACGACCACCGACGCCCCAGCCCTGCGCCGATGCGCTGACTGCTACGAACAAAACTGCCAAAGTGAGGAAAAACTTTTTCATACGCAATTAGTTTTTTTATGAGGTTAATAAATATTATCTCTTGCTCTGCAACAAAATTACCTAAAAAATGTGTAAAAACAAAATATTTATTCTGTTATTTATCACTCCATATTTTAATTTACTATTTAGAAACGGTAGCCCACGTTTATCTGTGGCACAATCGGGTTACGCAGATATGTGTGGTCGGCGGTTTGAATCATATATCGCACCATTGCCGAGAACACCCAGTTGTGCGTGATATCCCAATCGTAACCAACACCCAGATTAATGGACATCGACCAACGATTTATCTCGTTTATGCCCACGCCGACAATAGGGTAGAACCACATATTGCGTCGCGTTTTGCTCAAACAAATCGTGTAGTGGAGATCTGCCGAGATATCGACCGAGCAACTATTGCCACATACGACCGATACCGATGGCTCGATACGCAGCCCGTCGATAAAGTTGTAGCGCGCAAAGACACCGACACCGTACTTTGCCCCGTGGCCCGTATGGGTGTAGAGCGCATTACGAAGACCGAGTCCCCAATCGCGCTTCTCTTGTGCGACCACCTCGTCGGAGGCCGCACAGAGGAGCATGATTGCAAGCGCAACTATCGACACTAGTCGTTTCATTGAGTTGCAGTGCTTGCGTTTTTTATTACTTCTGGTTGAGTGCTGCGTGAGCGGCTGCCAAGCGTGCGATAGGTACGCGGAATGGCGAGCAGCTTACATAGTTCAGACCTGCGTAGTGGCAGAACTCTACCGACGATGGCTCACCACCGTGCTCACCGCAGATACCGCACTTCAAATCCAAACGGGTCGAACGGCCTTTGAGAACCGCCTCGCGAACGAGCTGACCAACACCGTTGCGGTCGAGTACCTTAAATGGATCGGCCTTCAAGATGTTCTTCTCCAAGTAAACAGGGAGGAACTTCGCGATGTCGTCACGCGAGAAACCGAGAGTCATCTGCGTCAAGTCGTTGGTACCGAACGAGAAGAACTCGGCAACCTCTGCAATCTGGTTAGCAGTTACGGCTGCGCGCGGAACCTCGATCATCGTACCTACCAAGTAGTCGATCTTGTCGTTACGCTCTGCGAATACCTCGTTTGCTACGCGGTCGATGATGTTCTTCTGGTAGCGCAACTCCTTGTGGTTACCTACCAGTGGAACCATAATCTCCACCTTAACCGGCATACCTGCTGCCTTTACGTTCATTGCTGCCTCGATGATAGCGCGTGCCTGCATCTCGGTAATCTCCGGATAGGTGTTACCAAGACGGCAACCACGGTGACCGAGCATCGGGTTAACCTCGTGCAATGCCTCTACCTTTGCAACAACCTTCTCGTAAGAGATGC
>JAFNYX010000115.1 GCA_017654125.1 Alistipes sp.
CGTTGTGTCGTTTGTTGTTGCAGCAGCCGGATGTGTTGTTGCTCGATGAGCCGACCAACCACTTGGATGCAGAGTCAATTGATTGGTTGGAGCAGCACTTGCAGCAGTATAAGGGTACGGTTATCGCTGTAACGCACGACCGCTACTTCCTTGATAATGTGGCCGGTTGGATTTTGGAACTTGACCGTGGTGAGGGTATTCCGTGGAAGGGTAACTACTCGGGCTGGCTTGATCAGAAGACCAAGCGTATGGCTTTGGAGGAGAAACAGGAGAGCAAGCGTCGTAAGACGCTCGAACGCGAGTTGGAGTGGGTTAATATGTCGCCTGCGGGTCGTCATGCCAAGAGTAAGGCGCGTTTGTCGGCTTATGATAAGATGCTCAACGAGGATGCGAAACAGAAGGAAGAGAAACTCGAAATCTATATTCCGAATGGTCCGCGTTTGGGCGATGTTGTTATCGAGGCAAATGGTGTGTCGAAGGCGTTTGGCGACCGTGTGTTATATGAGGGATTGGACTTTAAGTTGCCACCTGCGGGCATTGTCGGCGTTATTGGTCCGAACGGAACGGGTAAAACGACACTTTTCCGTATGATTATGGGGTTGGAGGAGCCAACGAGTGGTACGTTTACCGTGGGTCAGACCGTAAAACTTGCGTATGTTGATCAGCAGCATAAATCTATCGATCCGGAGAAGACAGTTTATGAGGTAATTTCGCAGAATAGTGACCTTATTACGCTTGGAAATCGTCAGGTGCCGGCTCGTGCTTATGTTGCGCGATTCAACTTCACGGGTGCCGATCAGGAGAAGAAGTGTGGCGTATTGTCGGGTGGTGAGCGAAACCGTTTGCACCTTGCTCTTGCACTTAAAGAGGAAGGCAATGTGATTCTGCTTGACGAGCCGACCAACGATATTGACGTAAATACGCTTCGTGCGTTGGAGGAGGGTTTGGAGAACTTCGCAGGATGTGCGGTGGTTATCTCGCACGACCGTTGGTTTTTGGACCGTATCGCAACGCATATCCTCTCGTTCGAGGGTGATTCGAAGGTGGTGTTCTTCGAGGGTTCGTATTCGGAGTATGAGGATTGGAAGAAGTTGCAGGGAATGGATACAACGCCTAAGCGCGTGAAGTATCGCAAATTAACCGCAGAGCAGTAGTCAAACGAAAAAAGATAAAACGATATGGCACAGAAACCATCTATACCAAAGGGTACGCGCGACTTTTCGCCTACCGAAATGATGCGTCGTCAATATATTTTCGATACTATCGCAAGTGTGTTCCGTACGTACGGATATTCGCCTCTGGAAACACCGGCAATGGAGAACCTCTCTACCCTGCTCGGTAAATATGGTGACGAGGGTGATAAGTTGCTCTTCAAAATCCTGAATTCGGGTGACTATGCAGCGAAATTGCAGCCCGAGGAGCTTACGCAGGCGTCGAAAATTTGCGAGAAGGGATTGCGTTATGATTTGACTGTCCCGTTTGCGCGTTACGTGGTGCAGCATCAGAGTGATATTGCCTTTCCGTTCAAACGTTATCAGATTCAGCCAGTGTGGCGTGCAGACCGTCCGCAGAAGGGGCGCTATCGCGAGTTCTATCAGTGTGATGTTGATGTAATCGGCTCGCGTTCGTTGCTCAATGAGGTTGAGTTGGTTGCAATCGTCGAAAAGGTGTTCTCGAAACTCGGAATTGCGGTGACGTTGAAGATGAACAACCGCAAGATTCTCTACGGTATCGCAGAGATGATGGGTCATGCCGACAAGATGATTGATATTACGGTGGCTATCGATAAACTCGAAAAAATCGGTTTGGATAACGTAAAGGCGGAGCTCGTCGAGAGAGGTATCGACGAGGCTGCTGTTGCCAAACTTCAACCAATACTTGAATTGTCTGGCACAACAGCCGAAAAACTCGAAACTTTGGCCGGTTTGCTTGCTGAGTCGGAGACGGGAATGCTTGGTATCGATGAGATGCGCACGGTCTTCGGATATATCGAGAAACTCGGTATATCACTCGACGTAGAACTGGATTTGTCGCTTGCACGTGGACTGAACTACTATACGGGAGCTATTTTTGAAGTTAAGGCGAAAGACTATGCGATTGGCTCGATTTGCGGTGGTGGTCGTTACGACAATCTGACCGGTATATTCGGCATGCCGGATGTGTCGGGTGTAGGTATCTCGTTCGGTGCAGATCGTATTTATGATGTGATGACCGGATTGGAGCTCTTCCCTGAGGCGTTGAATTGCTCGACAAAGATTTTGTTTGTTAATTTGGGTGAAGAGGAGTGTCTGGCGTCGCTTAAAGCGGTTGCGCAGTTGCGTGAGAATGGCATCGCGGCTGAAGTTTATCCGGATGCGGGTAAGATGAAGAAGCAGATGGAATATGCCAATCGTCGTTCGATTCCTTACGTGGCAATCATCGGTAGCAACGAACTTGTCGAGGGTAAAGTTACTTTGAAGAATATGCGAACAGGCGAGCAGGCGGTTGTGTGTGCCGATGTGCTCGCAGAGCACCTTGGAGAGTAAGCAGAGTCGCGAATGTGACAAAGGGCGGGAGTAAGTGATAATTCCCGTCCTTTTTTTGTTGCAAAATGTTGTATTGTTTGCGAAAAAAGTCTATATTTGTATAAATTAATAAAACTAACACGCACAAAATATAAATGATGTCACTTCAAACAGAACGTCGTAATGACAAGGAGGAGTTCGGAGAACATATCCTTTCGAAGGCAATAAAGGCGGGTCGTCGCACATACTTTTTTGATGTTCGCGCAACGCGCGGTAATGATTATTTTTTGACCATAACCGAAAGCCGCAAGGTCGCACAGGGCGATGGCGGGGTTTCGTACGATCGTCATAAAATATTTCTTTATAAGGAAGATTTCGTGAAGTTCTCGGAAGGGCTTGCTGAGGTCGTAGATTTTATTCGCCAGAACAAGCCGGAATTTTTTGAGGAGGAGTCGGAATAGCAAGTTATTACGAGTGGCAATGCGGTTTCCGATTGCGGAGTATTAAGGGGAGCGTCGTTTTGCCGTTTCCCTTTTTTGTTTTACCTTTGCATATGTTATGAATATTGTAAGGAAATTATACGATTGGGTGCTTTCGTGGAGCGAATCGCGTTGGGGTGCATTGGCTCTCTTTGTGCTGGCTTTTGCCGAATCTTCGTTCTTTCCGATTCCGCCAGATGTGCTGCTCATAGCGTTGTGTATTGGCGCTACGGCGAAATCGTTTCGTTTTGCGGCAATCTGCCTTGCCGGCTCGGTAATAGGTGCAATGGCTGGTTATGCCATAGGTCATTTTGCGTGGCAGACTCCGAGTGGCGAATTTACGGCATTGGCAAACTTTTTCTACGAGCATGTGTTTACGCTCGAACAGTTCAATGAAGTAAAGGCGCTATATGACCAATATAATTTTTGGATTGTATTTACGGCAGGCTTTACCCCACTCCCATATAAGCTTATAACAATTTCGGGCGGTTTGTTCAATATTAACTTACCGATGTTTATAATTGCTTCCGTTGTGTCGCGTGGCATGCGATTCTTCCTTGTTGCAGCGCTTATTTGGAAATTTGGCGCGCCTATTAAGTCGTTTATCGAAAAGTATTTTAATATACTTGCCGTTGCTTTTACTGTTCTGCTTATCGGTATGTTCTGGCTGGTGGGAAAAATCTTGTAAAAACGACTATTGCTGTGAGATACTTCGGATTGATTGGCTACCCTCTCGGACATTCGGCATCGGCCGAATATTTCGGTGCAAAATTCGCATCGGAAGGGATTGATGCCGAGTATTCGCTCTACGAGATAGCGGATGTCTCGCAGGTCACATCGTTGCGTGCCAAACTTTCCGGAATGAATGTGACAATTCCATACAAGAAGGCGATAATCCCTTATCTTTCAACGATTACAGCCGAAGCTGAGGCCGTCGGTGCTGTAAATTGTGTGCGAATTGATGCGTCGGGTGCAATGCATGGCCATAATACCGATGTTGATGGTATTAGAGCAACGCTCGCACCTTACATGGGGTCGTTGCGTGGTCGGCGTGCGTTGATTTTGGGTAGCGGAGGAGCGTCGGCCGCTGTTAGGTATGTTCTGTGCGAGGCGTGTATGGAGTGTGTGGTTGTGTCGCGCGATAAGGAGCGTGGTGATATTACCTACGAAGAGATTGATGAGCAGGTGATTCGCTCGGTTGTACTCATAGTGAATACTTCGCCGCTCGGAATGTTTCCTGCGGTTGATACCTTTCCCGATATCCCTTATCAATATCTTACGTCGCAACATCTGCTCTTTGATGTTGTTTATAATCCGCGCCAAACAGAGTTTTTGCGCCGAGGCGCTATGGCCGGAGCGCAGGTTGTAGGCGGATATGAGATGTTTTGCCGTCAGGCGGAAGCATCGTGGCAAATCTGGAACGATTAACGAATTTTGAGCAACTCTTTTGCCTGCTCTGCATCTTCGCTTGCAACGACGAGTTGCGACGGGATGACGCCCGGATAGATGTTGGACATTAACGAGTTGCGAATCTCTACGCGGATGCCCGCACACGAAAGAATACTTTTAGCCATCTCGGCCTCTACCGATGAGTTGTACTCGGCAATAACAACCAATTCTTCTGTCTGCATAATCGTAAGTTTTAAGAGAGGTGGATGTAATTCCGATATAAATTTAATGACTTTATCGGAAATTTACAACTATCACACCATAATGTATAATAATACACCCAAAAACGACACTCGAATAATCTCGAAATAAAATTCAAACAGTTTCAAAAAAATGTTTTATATTTGTAAAAAATATAAATGTGACGATTTTTGCAATTATTGCGAGCAAAAAATATGCTCTCGAAAGAGCAAGCGTTGCATAGCGTAATTATGACTTTTTGATATGTACGATTTCGTTCATCTTCACGTTCACTCCCAATACTCGATATTGGATGGCCAGGCGAGTATTCCGAAACTTGTCGATAAGGCGATTGCCGACGGTATGCGCGGTATTGCCCTTACCGATCACGGTAATATGTTTGGTGTAAAGGAGTTTTGGAACTATGTGTGCAAAAAGAACGATGCAAAGCATAAAAAGTTGAAGGGATTGAAGTCGCTGCTCGATAAGATGCTCAAACTCTCTATCGAGCAACCAAATCTTCCGGCATATCTCGCCACTTTGAAGGCTGAGGCAGCGCAAATGAAGGCACGACTCGATTCCTTGAAAGATGCAGCGACAATCGAAGATCTCGAAGCATATAATGCACTTAATAGCCGTATTGCTGGCATCGAGGAGATGGAGCAAGAGTTCGGCTTTGATGCCGTAGCCGGTCGTGAAAAGATTGTGAAGGAGGAGGCAATTCCTGATTTTAAGCCGATTATCGGTTGCGAGGTCTATGTTGCCCGAAATGGCTTAATGGTCAAGAATGGCAAGGAGGACCAAAGTGGTTATCACCTCATTCTGCTTGCGAAGAACGAGAAGGGCTATAAAAATCTTATCAAGATTGTCTCCAAAGCGTGGACGGATGGTTTCTATTTGCGTCCGCGTACCGACCATGCGGAACTTAAAAAGTATCATGAAGGTCTTATCTGCTGTTCGGCGTGTTTGGGTGGCGAGATTCCGAAACTCATTACTGCGGGTGATATCGCAGCGGCGGAAAAGGCTGTATTGTGGCATAAGGAGGTCTTTGGCGATGACTATTATTTGGAGTTGCAACTTCATAAAGCAACCGTTGAGCGAGCCAATCATGAGGCCTACGAGATGCAGGTCGAAGTGAACGAGCATATTGTCGAGTTGGCTCGCAAACACAATGTGAAGTTGATATGTAGCAATGACGTTCACTTTATCGACGAAGAAGACGCTGAGGCGCATGATCGTCTGATTTGTCTTAATACGGGTCGTGATTTGGATGATCCAAAACGTATGCTCTATTCCAAACAGGAATGGTTGAAGACACGTGCGGAGATGAGCGCAATCTTTGCTAACTATCCAGATGCGTTGGAAAATACGGTTGAGATATGCAATTCCATCGAGCACTACTCTATCAATCACGACCCGATTATGCCTATGTTCGACATACCGAAAGAGTTTGGTACGGAGGAGGAGTATCGTGCAAGATTGACCGAGAAGGATCTCTTCGACGAATTTACGCAAGACGAAAATGGCAATGTCGTGATGAGCGAGGAGGATGCGCATAAAAAGATTGCCAAACTCGGCGGTTATGATCGTTTGTATCGTATAAAATTTGAGGCTGATTACTTGGCGCATCTGACGATGATTGGTGCAAAAAAACGATATGGCGATCCGCTTTCGGAGGAGGTTGCTGAGCGCTTGCGATTCGAGCTGTACATTATGAAGACGATGGGTTTCCCGGGATACTTCCTTATCGTACAGGATTTTATCGCGGCTGCACGTGAACAACTCGACGTGTGGGTCGGCCCTGGTCGTGGTTCGGCTGCGGGCTCGGCGGTTGCCTACTGTTTGGGTATCACGCAGATTGATCCGATTAAGTATGATTTGCTGTTTGAGCGCTTTTTGAATCCAGACCGTATCTCTTTGCCCGATATTGATATCGACTTCGACGATGAGGGCCGTGGTCGAGTATTGGATTGGGTGACAAAGAAGTATGGCAAGGAGAAGGTTGCGCATATCATCACTTACGGTACGATGGCAACCAAGATGGCTTTGAAGGATGTCGCTCGTGTTGAACGACTGCCGCTTGCGGAGTCCGACCGTTTGTGTAAACTTATTCCGGCGCGTTTGTCCGATCCGAAGGATAAGGATAAGCAGTTGAAGATAAATCTGAAAAACTGTATCTCTGCGATTCCGGAGTTGCAGGAGGCGGAAAACTCGGAAGATCCGATTCTGCGCGATACGATTCGTTATGCGCGCAAGTTGGAGGGTAATGTGCGTGGTACGGGTGTTCACGCTTGCGGTACGATTATATGTCGCGATGATATTACGGATTGGGTGCCGGTATCGACTGCCGATGATAAGGAGACGGGCGAGAAGATGCTCGTAACGCAATACGAGGGATCGGTTATCGAGGATACGGGTCTTATCAAGATGGACTTCCTCGGCCTGAAAAACCTCTCGATTATGAAGGATGCGGTGGAGAATATCCGCCGAATTAAGGGCGTAGAGGTTGATATCGACCATATCCCTATTGATGACCCGGCTACGTATAAACTCTACTGTGAGGGCCGTACAGTCGGTACTTTCCAATTCGAGTCGGAGGGTATGCAGAAATACCTACGCGAGTTGGAGCCGAGCGTTTTTGAGGATTTGATTGCGATGAATGCTCTCTATCGTCCGGGTCCGATGGACTATATTCCGGACTTTATCGATCGAAAGATGGGGCGTAAACCAATCGAGTACGATATTCCGATTATGGAGAAGTACTTGAAGGATACTTATGGTATTACGGTCTATCAGGAGCAGGTGATGTTGCTCTCGCGGCTGTTGGCAGACTTCACGCGTGGCGAGGCTGATACGCTCCGTAAGGCGATGGGTAAGAAGATTAAGTCGAAACTGGATGAGTTACGCCCGAAGTTTATTAAGGGTGGTATTAATAACGGCCATGACGAGAAAATTCTGACCAAGATTTGGGCTGATTGGGAAAAATTTGCATCGTATGCCTTCAATAAGTCGCACGCGACCTGCTATTCGTGGGTGGCTTACCAGACAGCATATCTGAAAGCCAATTTCCCATCGGAGTATATGGCTTCGTTGCTGAGTAGCAATCTGAACGATATAACGACGCTTACGGAGTATATGTCCGAATGTAAGCGTATGGGTATAAACGTGTTGAGTCCGGACGTAAATGAGTCTATGTTGCGTTTTTCGTCCAATAAGTCGGGTGACGTGCGTTTTGGCCTAGCGGGTATTAAGGGTGTTGGTGAGGCTGCTGCGTTGTCGATTATCAATGAGCGTGAACGTAATGGCCGATATAAGGATATATACGACTTCTTCGAGCGCATCAATTTCTCGGTTGTCAATCGCAAATGTTTGGAGAATATTGCCTATGCCGGTGGCTTCGATTCGTTGTGCGACTTTTCGCGTAGCAAGTTTTTCTCTGTTGATTCGCGCGATACGTCAGGTACGCAGTTTATCGAGTATCTGATTCGCTATGGTCAGCGTTTTATTGCCGAGAAGAGCAACGCGCAGCAGAGTTTGTTCGGTGGTGATAGTGGCGCAAGCGACCTGCAACGTCCGGTTGTTCCGGTGTGCGAGGAGTGGAATCGTTTGATGGGTCTAAATAAGGAGCGCGAAGTGATTGGTATGTATATGACTTCACATCCGCTCGATGAGTATAAACCGCTGATTGACAAGCTGTGTAATGCTCAACTTTCGGATTTGGAGCACCTCGCCGATTTGGATGGCAAGGAGATTGTGGTTGCCGGTGTGGTTACCTCTGCCGAGCAGCGTACGACGAAGGATGGTAAGCAGGTATTCGGCATCTTTACGGTGGAGGATTATGGCGGTCGTTATGAGTTTAGGCTATATCGTAAGGACTATGAGCGTTTCAGACCGTTGCTCTACGAGGGCTACTATTTGTTGATTCGTGGCAATGTCGTGACGACGACGTTTTACAAGAAGGAGGATGTCGCACGCGAAAATCCGACGGTGCGCATCGAGTATCGTATCTCGACGATTACGCAATTACAGGAGGTGGCCGACGGTATCAAGGAGATAAATATCTCGGTACCGATTGAGAAACTCGACAATCAGTTCGTCTTGGAGCTGGCCGAGGCTGTAAAAAATTCGCGCGGCAAGGCATCACTACGAATGACGCTTATCGACTCGACGGATGGCGTTACACTACGCCTCCACTCGAAAAAACGCAAGGTGTCGCTCTCCGAGCAGCTCGTGCAGTTTATGGAGAAGTACAACCTTGATTTTGGAATGGGACAAACATCATAAACAACTAAAAAACATAAAATTATGGCATTAGCAATTACAAATGAGAATTACGAGCAGCTGTTGAGCGACAGCAAGCCGTTGGTTATCGACTTTTGGGCAGAGTGGTGCGGTCCGTGCCGTATGGTTGCTCCGATTGTTGAGAAGTTGGCTGAGGAGTACGCCGATAAGGTGAATATCGGTAAGTGCGACGTTGATAGCAACGACGATATCGTTGCAACGTACCGCGTTCGCAATATCCCGACTATCGTGTTTATTAAGGGTGGCGCAGTTGTCGATAAGCACGTAGGCGCAATCTCTGAGAACGATTTGAAGGCAAAAATCGACGCGCTCTTGTAGTCGGATGCTGTCTCTCGCATTTGCAAAAAATCCTCTACCCACCGGGTAGAGGATTTTTTTGTGGATGACAGTCGGGTGTATGGCCACTTGTTTGTAAATTTATCGCAATACCCTACTGCGAGAGTTGTTCGTTTGCAAAAAGTTTTCTACATTTGTAGTGTTGTGGACGTTAAGTCTGCGACAGACATATTTTACGAAAGTGTTTTCGCTTTTGTCCTTGTTAGAGAATGTGGAAGTTTTCAATGCAAGAGGACGAACGAATGATACTCATTTCTTGTATAGTTATGTCGGCTATGCACACTATGTGCATATACCTCATACTATTCGAGTGTGGGGTATTGCGTCGTTTATTCTTGCACGGTCTTTCCACAACCTTCTAACAGATAAACGAAATCGGCTCCACACTTTCTTTTTATTTAATGCCTATAATGGAGTCGATGGGCAAAAACTTAAATCAAATGAAAAAGTTATTAGCTTGGGCGCCGATAATATTAGCGGTGCTGTTGTTGAGCTCTTGTTCTGCTCAATTTTATCAGTCGTCGAACCGTAACCAATCGGAAACACAAGTGGTTCTGAATCAGAAAAACTTCCGTGTTGTAGGTGAGGCGGAAGGAGTGGCAAAATCTACATTTGTCTTTATGATTGGCGGTTTGTCGAAGAAGTCTATGCGTTCGAATGCGGTTGCCGAGATGTTTAAGAATGCACATTTGACTGGCTCGCAAACGATTATAAATATCAATGTAAAAGAATCTATGGCCGGTTTTCCTCCATTCTATTTGAGAAGAATCTACACCGCTACCGGAACGATTGTAGAGTTTACGGAATAATACATTTTTTATTACAAACAGCGTATGCAGAAATCAACTTCTGCATACGCTGTTTGGTTTTGTAGGGCACTACCCTATTTGTAAGTATATTCTGTTTTGTGGCTATCCGAGAATCTGGGCTGCGTGATTCTTTGTATCGACTTTCTCGATAATCTCGGTCAGCGTGCCCTGTTCGTCGAAAATAAAGGTGCGACGGAGTGTGCCCACGCAAGTCTTGCCGCAGAACTTCTTCTCGCCCCACGCGCCGAATGCCTGCAACATCTCGGTCGAGGTGTCTGACAGCAACGTGAACGGCAATTCGTACTTGTCGATAAACTTGCGGTGCGATGCCGCGCTATCCTTGCTTACACCCACCACGTTGTAACCTTTGGCGGTGAGTGCCGCGTAGTTGTCGCGCAGGTTACACGCCTCGGCCGTACAGCCGCTGGTGTTATCCTTCGGATAGAAGTAGATGATGGTCTTTTTGCCGATAAGGTCGGCCGATGTTACCTTCTCGCCGTCTTGGTTTACCACCTCGAAAGTCGGCATTTTATCTCCAATTTTCAACATAGTTCTCTTATTTTTTTGTGTTATACTCTTTATCTATTAAATCAAAACACTTGCCAAGCGTACTACCCTACGATATATTTTCCGCCCGGCAGACGCGCGATTATGCTCGACAACAATGCACAGATGACGAAGGTCGAAATGGCAATAGAGAAGATTGCCACCGGTGTCGGCACGCCCCATGATGATATGATGGAGTGAGTCGCCACGAGGATAAATATATGCATTAGGTAGATGCCGTAACTTATTTTGGATGTGTGTCTTACGAGTGCATAACCACAGCCCGTAAAGGAAATCTTTTTGAATATGAGAAACAGCGCAATAGCGGTCATTGCAACGCCTGTCGAACAGAATCGCCAACTCTGCTCCATCAGTACGGCGAGGTCGATGCTCTCATTTACGGGGAATTGCGTCGGGATCTGCATCCAAAACCACACTGCCGTAACGGCATAACCAGCGAGGAACATCGGAACGGCAACGGCGAGTGTCTTGCGCCACGACCAATCGATGTAGGTGCGGATATAGTGGCCGAGAACGACGTAGCCGATAAAGCCACTAATGTAGTATAGCGTGCCAAATTCGTTCCAATTCGCTTCGCCCCACAACTCTGCTCTTCCGAAAATCGCAATGGCTGCCTGACGCAGAAATGGTGCAAGTGTTGTAAATGCCCATGCTGCCAAAAATATCTCTTCGCCACGACGCGACACACGCTCGACCCACGGCGTGAAGAGCGGCATTGCGATATATACGCCAATAATCATGTATCCATACCATAGGTGACCTGCAGGGTTAGGGAAGTTGAGCACAAGTTGTTTAAGATTGGCTGCGGCGTCAATTTCTCCTCCGCTACCCCACATTGGTACTACTGCATACAACACAGCCCACACTGCCAACGGAATAACCACGCGCACTGCACGACGACGGAAAAAGTCTCCCGTTGGTATTCGTAGCGGAAAGAGTAAATAGCTAGATGTCAGCACGAAGAGTGGTACGGCACAGCGCAGCGCCGAGTCGATAAGCGTAACCCATAGGGCGTCGGTTGCGTTGGCGATATATGTTCCGTTGCCGCCGAGGTAGTACGGTTCGCAGGCATGAACGAGAATGACCATAAAGCACGCCGCAACGCGTAGATAGTCGAGAAAAATGATACGAGGTTGGTTTTGCTGCATAGTTCTGGTTGTTTGGTTGATGCAAATATAGCAAATTACACCCAAAGTGGCTACTCCATCACACCGAAATAACTGCTGCGGATGATTTTCTCCTCGATGTCGTATATCTGCTTGATGCGTTTATCGGTAGTCGTCTCGTATGCGCAATTTGCGAAGTCGTACTCCTGCGTCGCTTCGATATTGGTCATCGGTGGGAACAATCCGGCATACTTCTCCGGTCGCAAACCCATAAGTTGCAACATTGTCGGATAGACCTGACTGTGGCAGAATACGACATCCTTATTGCGCTTATTTTGCTCTGTCCAATCCGCCCCCGTGTTGATAAATATCGCAGGGATATATGGCGAAAGCGATTCGCGCATAGCATCACTACAATAGGCGCTGGGAACTTGGTGGTCGGAGGTGACGACAATCAGCGTGTCATCGTATAGCCCTCTATCTTTTAGCTCTGCAATAAATGCAGCAATTTGGTCATCGAGGTATCGAGCACGACGCATATACTCGTGCAGTGCGGGGTCGGTTATATTTTCAAATGTTATATTGCAATCAATCGTTGCATCGTAGGTGTACGGTGCATGCATATCGGTGGATATTGCAACTGCAAAAAATGGCTTTTTGTCCGATGGTAGTTTTTGTCCGGCGAAGTTGAAAATATCTTTATCGCCAGCCCAATCAAGAGCGCCACTATAAGAGTTCCCTGTTAAGGCTTGTATATCCTGCTTGTCGAAAAGGTTTGCGATGCCGAGTGATAGATTAACATTATCTTGTCGCCAATAGTTGCTGGATGTACCGACAACAGTATATGAATATAACGATGTGTACTTC
>JAFNYX010000018.1 GCA_017654125.1 Alistipes sp.
CGATAGCGTAACGACGATTGGATGTTATGCATTCAAAAATTGTTCCGCGCTGAAAGAGGTATATTGCAAGCCGACTACGCCACCAATTTTGGATAGTTATAGTTATTGTTATGTATTCGACGGCAACGCCTCAGGCCGCAAAATTTATGTACCGACAGCATCGGTTGATGCATATAAAGCAGCATCGCGCTGGAGCTCGTACGCCTCGGCAATCGAGCCGTACGAGTTTTAAGCGAAGAAAAGAGTTATGGATTTCAAACTTGTTTCGGAATACAAACCTACGGGAGACCAGCCCGAGGCGATAAAGGGGATTATCGACTCGATACGGCAAGGCTTCGACCACTGCACGTTGCTCGGCGTGACAGGGTCGGGAAAGACCTTTACCGTAGCGAACGTAATCGCCGAATTGAAGCGTCCGACACTCGTTTTGAGCCATAACAAAACACTCGCTGCGCAACTGTACGGCGAGTTCAAGAACTTCTTTCCCGAGAATGCCGTAGAGTACTTCGTTTCGTACTACGACTACTATCAACCCGAGGCATATCTGCCTACATCGGACACATACATCGAGAAAGACCTCGCAATAAATGACGAAATCGAGAAGATGCGTCTGAGCGCCACATCGACACTGTTGTCGGGTCGGCGCGACGTGATTGTCGTATCGAGCGTATCGTGTCTGTACGGAATAGGCAATCCGGCAGATTTTCACGCAACGTCAATAAATCTACGCGTGGGCGATGTGCTTAACTACAAGCACATACTCTACAAGCTGGTCGAGGCTTTATACACGCGCACCGAGCGCGACCTTACTCCGGCAACGTTCCGCGTGTCGGGCGACACGATAGACGTAATGTCGGCAATCGGCAACAACTGCTACCGAATAATGTTGTTCGACAACGAAATCGAAGCAATACAAAGCATAGACCCCGTTTCGGGGCATCGGCTTGACTCGTTGGACGAAGTGACTATATTTCCGGCAAACCTATTCGTGACAACACAGGAGCGCATAGCGCATGCGATAAGTCAGATATATCTCGACCTCGGCGAACAGATAAAATTCTTCGAACGCGAAGGTCGTGAAGTCGAAGCAAAACGAATTAAGCAGCGCGTAGAGTACGATATCGAGATGATTAAGGAGCTCGGCTACTGCCCGGGAATCGAGAACTACTCGCGATACTTCGACGGCCGTCAGCCGGGAATGAGACCATTCTGTCTGCTCGACTATTTTCCGGAAGATTTTCTGCTCGTGGTGGATGAGAGCCACGTGACGCTGCCACAGGTGCGAGCAATGTTCGGCGGCGACCGCGCACGCAAAGAGAATCTCGTCGAATACGGATTCCGACTGCCCGCAGCACGCGACAACCGACCGTTGCGATTCGAAGAGTTTGCGGGTATGCTATCCAAAACAATATACGTCAGCGCAACCCCTGCCGACTACGAACTCATCAAGAGCGAAACAGCCGTAATCGAACAGATTATACGCCCAACAGGATTGGTCGATCCTCCGTTGGAGGTGCGTCTAACACATAATCAGATAGACGACCTGCTCGAAGAGATTGACCGATACGTCAAACAGGATGACAAGATTATCGTAACGACAATCACCAAACGTATGGCGGAAGAGTTGTCGAAGTATCTCGACCGAGTAGGCGTGCGCAACCGATACATTCACTCCGACGTCGATACGTTGGAGCGCGTGCAGATTTTGGAGGACCTGCGTGCCGGATTATTCGACGTACTTATTGGCGTAAACCTGCTCCGCGAAGGTATCGACCTGCCGGAGGTGGCTTTGGTTGCAATACTCGACGCGGACAAGGAGGGCTTGCTACGCAGTGTAAGAGCAATCACACAGATTGCAGGACGTGCAGCACGACACGCAAACGGTAATGTCATCATGTATGCCGACACCTGCACCGACTCGATGCGCATCGCAATTGAAGAGAGCAATCGCCGTCGCGACAAGCAGATACGATACAACATCGAACACAATATGTCGCCTCGCAAAGCACAACGCAGCGGTACGGGACAAATCTCATTGCTCACACCTAACGGCGAGCCGGCACCAATCCTATACGACACTCGCACAGAGGAGATGCGCTACCCTATTGCCGCCGACAAGACGATACGATACAAATCGGAAAAGGAGCTCGATTTTCTTATCGAGAAAGCAAAAACCAATATGGAAGAGGCGGCAAAGGTGCTCGATTTCAGCGCTGCGGCAAAATACCGCGATCGCATGTACGAGTTGCAACGACTAAAAGACGACATTAACCAACATTAGCCACATCTGCCACGACGGCACTTCGCGAGAATTACTTTTGTGGCGTAGCCGGCTCCGCAAACGTAAAATATCGGCCGACAAGATAGCTATACACGCTGCAAACAAGAGTAGTTATGACCTTTGACGGCGTAGCCCACACGGCTGCATGCTCGACCAACAATTTCATACATATATAATTAAGAAGTATCGATCCGGCGACCGTCAGCAGGTATTTTGCCAACTGAACGCCTCGACCGATTGTCGTTGCACGAAAGGCAACATTGCGATTAAGCCAAAAACCGGTAAAAAAGGTTATCGGAAAGACTATCACAAGCGACAAGATGTGTGGCGAGATGACCACAATGCCCAAATCGACAAACTGCTTACATACGATGAAGTGGTAAATCAAAAAGTACCACACCGCATCCAGCCCCATATTCAACACACCGCATGCACCATATCTGAACACCGTTTGCGGCAACAATCGTCGAAGCGGAGCAATATAGAACAAATCGATGGTTTTTCCTATGAGAGCAGAGAGCGACATCTGTTTTTCCCTAACGGTTTGTATATACCCACATATCCTTAAATGCCGCATCGCGCTTTTTCAACGCTGTAACCAAACGCGCACACTCGCTACGAGACGACTCTTCATAGACAGCAACCATGTATCGCTCACCATATATATAGATTCGACTGCGAACATCCTCAAAACGGCTATTTACATGACGCATATATCGCTCGGCATTTGCTCGCTCGGAATAGACTCCCCACACCGCATAACTTGCACCGCGACTCATCGGCAGTGGTTCGTATTCGTTGGTGGCAGATGTTGTTTTTTTAGCCTTTGCAGTGGGAGCTTCACTTGGTGCAGGCTTCAACTCAACCGACACTTCTTCTGCTTCGGCTTGTGCCACCGCCTCCGTCTGTACGCCTGTTTCTTGTTGCTCATCTATCGGTATAACAGCCTCAACCGACTCGGTAACAATCGGCTCCGATGCCGACTTGCCTTCGCCAATCGTGCCAAAGACTCCTCCCGTATAGAGCATATAGCCACCCGCTCCAACAGCAATCAACACACACAACATTGCCAAAACATAGACCAACGTATTTGTACGCGGACGCAGTGCAACCCTCTTTTTGCGCGATGGGTTGAGCGTGCCATCCAACGACTCGTCAGCCACAAATTTACGGTCGCATATCGAACCAACTTTACCTATCACAACAACGCCATCACGCAACGATTTTTGTAACCATTGGTCGTAGATAGCCATAGCGCGGCTATGCGTAACGCTCGTAATACGGACCATGATATCGATTATCGACTCGCCTCTATTTTCACCCGTAAAAAGCACCTCACGATACGGTGCTTCAATTTTGTTAGCCTTTCGTACCGCAGCATTCCGACGCACGACAAGCGTACCAATCTCGGGAAGATAGAGATCACGACCCTTGCGCAACGTATTGAGAATTATGGTATCAATTTGTCGTTTCATTATCTCTCCCTTTCTATTACAACAGCTGTTCCGACAGCCGAAACCATAAACATCTGGACATCTTTACCAGAGACCTCGCCAAAATCGACCTTCAACCCGACAATGGCATTTGCACCTCGCTCGGCCGCTTCATCTTTCAGACGACGCAACGCCTCTTCGTAAATTTTGTGCAGTTTGCGCTGATAGGTACCCGACTGACCGCCGAATATATCAGTAATGGACGCCTTCCAATCGGAGAAGAACGACGAACCATTCACAATATTTGCCGACACAACATCACAATACTCGGCAATGCGGTAACCCGAAATCGTGTCGGTAGTAGTTACCAAAATATTTCTTGTTGTTCCCATCTATTTTTTGCGTTTGAGTATTTTTTGTGCAGTAGTTTTCGTTGTCTGCTGCTTTGCGGGCTGTTCCACCACAATACCACGATGATAACTATACCAAATGGAGAAAAGACCGAGCAATACAAACGGCACGCTCAACCATTGACCCATATTTAATGTCATGCCCTGCTCGAAAGCGACCTGATCGACCTTGATAAACTCGATAAAGAATCGCGTAAGGAAGATACCCAACATCGCTACGCCAAACAACAATCCTCGACGACGCGGAGCATCCGTACGATGATACATCCACCACAACAAAGCAAATGTCAGCACATAACACATCGCTTCATAGAGCTGTGTTGCATGGCGCACCGGAACTGCTTCGACCGGAATATTCGGATAGAGTCGCATAAACTTAAAACCCCACGCCACATCCGTCGTATTGCCGATAATCTCCGAATTGAATAGATTGCCAAAACGAATCAAGGCTCCACTAATCGGAGCAATAATTGCCAGACGGTCGGTCATCCACATCACTGAAACTTTATTTTTGCGCGAGCAGAGCCATATTGCCGTTAGGATGCCGATTGTTGCGCCATGACTTGCCAATCCTCCATTGCGAATCTCCGTAATGATAGCCCAAGGTTTAAGCAAATAATGCTCCGGTTCGTAAAACAGACAGTGGCCCAATCGTGCGCCAATCATCGTTCCGAGTGCAATATAAAGGAATGCCGAATCGGCCAATTGTGGCGGACGACCCTCCTTGCGACAAAAATATGCAAAAATCCATCCGCCGACGAGCAACGCCGCCGCCCACATCAGCGAATAGTAACGAATCTCGAATGACCCAATGGTAACCAACACGGGATCGAAGTCCCAAACAACAGCCAACTGTTCAATCATACCTGCACACTATTTCGAGCCCTACAACTCAACCTTCTTCAACGTAAACGTAAACGTACTGCCGACACCAAGTTCGCTACGAACCGAAACGTGCTCACCATGACCCTCAACAATGTGCTTTACGATAGCCAAACCCAATCCGGTACCACCCTGCTCACGCGAACGGCCCTTGTCCGTACGATAGAAACGTTCGAATACGCGCGGAGCATCGCTCTTTGCAATACCGATACCGTTATCTTCGACCTCGACGAGAATCTTATCGAGCATATCACGACACGTAATCTTCGTCTGTCCGCCATCCTTGCCATAGCGAATCGAGTTGGTAATCAAGTTCTGCAACACCTGACCGATATAAAACTTGTCGGCCGAAACCCAAAATCTCGAAGGCAAATTATCGGCACCCTTCACGACGATCGAAATACCGCGCTTCGATGCATCAATCTCCGACTGTTCGGCTATATCCTTTGCCAAAGCCACAACGTCGAACGTCTCGAAACGCATCTCGTTCATATCGCTCTCCAAACGTGCGATGGTATCCAGGTCATTAATGATGTTAATCATTCTATCGACGCTCTTTTCGGCTCTTTCGAGATACTTACGATTAATAAGTTCATCTTCCATACCGCCATCGAGCAACGTCGAGATATAGCCTTGAATATTGAACACCGGAGTTTTCAACTCGTGAGCAACATTGCCGAGGTACTGCTTGCGGAACTTCTCGGCGTCCTTCAAGCGCGAAATCTCTTTATCGTTATCGTCTGCCCATGCATTCAACTCGTCGGAGATATTCTCGACACGCTTATCCTTCAACTCATCTACGATTTCGCCCGTATGCACATCGCGCGAGAAGACAACCGAATAAATCGGACGCAACTTATACGCAACATACTTTACGATAAACCAAAGTGCGACAAGCGAAATCAATACAAACGTGAGCATCGATGCAATCAGAACAACCCACCACGAAGCTCCGAGTAAGGATGATACAATCGCAACGCAAGCACCTGCAACAGCACCGATAAACCACGATGCACTCTCTTTTGTTTTAATGTAAACCATAGGTCCTATTTTTTAGTTTTTTATAATCAATTTTCCTCTTACAGCATATACCGCCTCTACCTGAACGCGCGGAATCTCCATATAGTCAAATCGCTCGCTATCGTCTGCCTCCAAACGCAGCAGTCCATCATTCTCACTACTACGACGCACACGACGCAACGCGACGAAATTCGGCCCGACAATAACGTACTCGTTGCCATAGATTATCGACAACAAATCGACGCGTGCCAACAACAAAATCGTTCCGTTCGGAATCGTCGGAGCCATATCCTCACCATAATAGCAGATTGCCAAATCGACCGAACTCACTTGTGGCAAAAACATATACGAAGCAGGCGTCATATTATCGGTCTCCGTTATGCGTCGCATATCGCAATTAAAGAACGGAATCTGTATGGCCGTATTATTCGAATCAGCATACATAGAGCCATAGCCGGTCAACAGCCAAACCTTGCTTATCTCCGGAAACTTGGCAACAATACTCTCCGCTACGTTGCGCGAAATACCGTTATTGCCACGTTTGATTTGATATAAGGTTTCGCTACGACCCATACCGATATATTGGGCAAACGCATTTATCGTCATACCCGACATCTCGATTACCTGCCATAGGCGTTCCCAATTCGAATTTACATTTGCCATATACGTTTTTTTTTCGCATATTTGCGGTGCGGTTCCGTAGTTCAATGGATAGAATATAAGATTCCGGTTCTTACGATAGCGGTTCGAATCCGCTCGGAATCACTCATTTGCAGGGTCGTTCGATTTATTCGTTCGACCTTTTTCCGTTTCTTCCACGTCACGCCTCACGCATTGCACACGCGCATAGCACGTCCGCATTTGTGCAAATATACAAAATTAATTCGATTCTTTTTCTATCGTTCGGCAAAAATCCTTATATTTGCGAAAAGAAACAGTAACTTTTGAGAGATAACGACACTATGCGTCACATCGAAAGCGATAGCGAATTTGAGAACAGAATACGCCCACAAGAGCTCGACGCCTTCTCCGGTCAGGATAAGACGGTCGATAATCTTCGCGTATTCATCAAGGCGGCACTCATGCGTGGTGACTCGCTCGACCACGTTCTGCTACACGGTCCTCCGGGATTGGGCAAAACCACTCTTGCAAACATCATTTCAAACGAAATGGGAGCACAGATGAAGATTACCTCTGGCCCTGTTTTGGACAAACCGGGTGACTTGGCGGGTCTGCTTACGAACCTATCAGCAGGCGACGTGTTGTTTATTGATGAAATTCATCGTTTGAGCCCTATCGTAGAGGAGTATCTCTACTCGGCGATGGAAGATTTCAAGATTGACATCGTTCTTGACAAGGGGCCGTCGGCACGCTCGATTCAAATCGAACTCGCACCGTTTACGCTCATCGGTGCCACGACACGCAGCGGTTTGCTCACTTCGCCGCTTCGTGCACGATTCGGCATTACGTGTCATTTGGAGTATTACGATGCAGCAGTACTCAACCGCATCGTAAAGCGCTCGGCTTCGATTCTCGGCATATCCATCGACGATGACGCCGCCACTGAACTTGCACTACGTTCGCGCGGCACTCCACGAATTGCCAATGCACTATTACGCCGTGTGCGCGACTTTGCAATGGTAAAGGGAGAAGGACACATAGACCTGGAAATCACCCGCATAGCACTTGATGCACTAAATATCGACTCGCGCGGTTTGGATAGCATGGACAACAAGATTCTGGCAACCATCATAGCCAAATTCAATGGTGGTCCGGTCGGATTGAACACCATCGCAACGGCAGTCAGCGAGGAGCCAGGCACATTGGAAGAGGTATATGAGCCATTCCTTATCAAGGAGGGATTCCTAAAACGCACACCTCGCGGCCGTGAAGTCACGGAACTCGCCTATCGCCACCTAGGTATGATGCCCGACAGCAGAGAGGGAGAACTATTTTAAGAGATACGACATACAACAAAAAAATGCAGGGCGAGCCCCTGCATTTTTATTACACATATCGGTATAGATTTCTATTTTAGCAATCGAGCCGAAAGCGACTCTATGGTCATCCCCCGAAAGTCCGGCTCAACAAACTCCGCACCGCACTCCAACAACACTTCGGCCGGTGCAGTTGAAGAGATACCGACAACGTGGCATCCAGCCGCAACACCCGCCTTTATGCCTGAGATAGCATCCTCAAAAACGACACACTCCGACGGTTGTAGTCCCATACGCTCGCAACTGCTCAGGAATATCTCCGGATGAGGTTTGCAGTGCGTAACATCGTCGGCGCAGATATAGCCAGCCAAATGCTCTGCCGAGGAGCTCTCTTCAAGCACAAATTCGACATTAACACGTGGAGCAGCCGAACCAACAAAACACTTCACATCGCAACGCTTCGCATCTTGCAACAGTTCCTTTAATCCCTCGGTAAGCACAACATTTCCGGCATAAAGCTCACGATAAATCGCCTCCTTCTCATCGGATAAATATTCCAATCCAAGACGCTCTATAAACTCCGCAGGAACAACATGTGGCAGGATATCATAATTGTGCCAACCAAAGAGACGATTGGTAACCTGTGCAACAAGTTCGTAACCATGACGACGCCCCTGCTCTGTCCACGCTTGCATGTGAAACGGGATATTCGGAACAAACGTTCCGTCCATATCAAATATTAAACCCTTTATCATATACTTTTCTCTCAAATTATACTCGTTCAAGCAGTTCGACAACCGACTCGACACCTATCGGTCGATCACAAACACTGCCAATGGCTGTCGGCAAAATAATATGCAACGCATCGCCGGCACGTTTCTTATCCTTCACTGCTGCATCAGCTAACGTAGCCACCGGCAACGGCAATGCCGTCTCGAAACCAAAGCGTTGCAGCAACTTTTCGATACGACTACCATCCGAGGAGGATAGCAGACGCTCGGCAACCGCAATACGTGCAACGGCACACAGACCGATTGCAACAGCCTCGCCGTGATTATATCCGCACACACTTTTCTCAATGGCATGGGCTATCGTATGACCTAAATTCAATACGCGACGCAGACCGGATTCACGCTCGTCAGCGCGTACCACATCCGCCTTTACGCGAAGCGATCGCTCGACAATTTCATCAAGCAACGCACCACCACCGCGCAACTCCTCCAACGTAGTTGTTTCGAGCAGTTCGAAGAGGCGCTCATCGGCTATAATCGCCGACTTCACAACCTCTGCCAATCCGGCACGGAACTCTCGTTCGGGAAGCGTCGTAAATAGTTCGGCGTCGCATATCACAAAACTCGGATGCGAGAATGTGCCGACCATATTTTTATAGCCACCAATATTAACACCGTTTTTACCGCCAACAGAAGCATCAACCGCACCGAGTAGCGTTGTCGTAACAAATCCGAATCGCACTCCACGCATATATGTCGAAGCAACAAAGCCCGTTACATCGGTCGTGACTCCACCACCGACGCCGAGCAAAAAGCATCCGCGATCTGCCGACTTTTCAATCAACGCAGTGTAGATGCGTTCGAGCGACGCAAGCGATTTAGACGGCTCGCCACCATCGATAATTATACGCTCAAAACCGCCACACAGCGACGGATAAAGCGCATCGACACGCGCATCAATCACCGCAATCACTCGCCCTTCGGGTAGCAATTGTGGCAATAAATTCGTTGCACGACCAAACACAACGCGACTCTCTGGCGTCACCTCTAAAATCCGATTCATCCGTACGTACGATATATTAGTAGCACAAAAGTAGTACAAATTTAAGATATAATTATTAACTTTGCGCGTTAATTTAATAGACATTTATGCAAAAGTTACGCAACATTGCGATTATTGCCCACGTCGATCACGGCAAAACCACGTTGGTCGATAAGATGATTATGGCTGGAAATCTCCTGCGCGAACCATCCAAGACGGGCGAACTTGTACTCGACAACAACGACCTTGAACGCGAACGCGGTATCACAATTCTATCGAAGAACGTATCGGTAATATACAAGGACTACAAAATCAATATCATCGACACCCCGGGCCACGCCGACTTCGGTGGCGAGGTGGAGCGTGTGCTGAATATGTGCGACGGTGTATTATTGCTCGTCGATGCTTTTGAGGGCACGATGCCACAGACCCGTTTCGTGTTACAGAAGGCCCTATCGCTCGGCAAAAAACCGATTGTTGTAATCAACAAAGTCGACAAGCCGAATTGCCGTCCGGAAGTTGTGAACGAGCAGGTTTTCGACCTAATGTTTACGCTCGACGCAACCGAGGAACAGCTCGACTACAAGACCATCTACGGTTCGGCAAAGCAGGGTTGGATGTCGCACAAATGGAACGAACCGACCGACTCGATTCAGCCGCTACTCGATGCCATTATCGACGAAATTCCTGAGCCACAGGTTGTCGAGGGTACAGCGCAAATGCTCGTAACGTCGCTCGAATACTCGTCTTACATCGGTCGTATTGCTGTCGGCAAGATTTCGCGTGGCAAACTGCGCGCAGGCGAGACCGTAACACTCGCTAAACGTGACGGTGTGACGATGACAAAGACCAAAATCAAGGAACTTATGGTATTTGACGGACTCGGCAAGAAGAAGGTCGAGCAGGTCGAGTGTGGCGAGATTTGTGCTTTGGTAGGTATTGACGGATTTGAGATTGGCGACACGATTTGCGACGCCGAAAATCCGGAACCACTACCACCTATCAAAATCGACGAGCCGACAATGTCGATGCTCTTCACGATTAACAACTCACCATTCTTTGGCAAAGATGGCAAATACGTTACGTCGCGTCACATCAAGGACCGCCTCGACCACGAATTGGAGAAGAATCTTGCTTTGCGTGTCGAGCCGGGCCTAAATGCAGACTCGTTCAACGTCTATGGTCGCGGTGTATTGCACCTATCGGTGCTTATCGAAACGATGCGCCGCGAGGGCTACGAGTTGCAGGTCGGCCAGCCGAAAGTTATCATCAAGGAGATTGATGGCGTGAAGTGCGAACCGATTGAGGAGATGACCATCGATTGTCCGGACGAGGTTGCAGGCACAGTAATCGAACTTTCAACCAAGCGCAAGGGTGCGCTGACGAATATGGAGTCGAACAATGGCCGCACGCGTTTGGAATTCGACATTCCGTCGCGCGGCATTATCGGTCTGCGCTCTAATATGCTTACAGCAACGGCTGGCGAGGCAATTATGTCGCACCGCTTGAAGGGCTTCGAGCCATATGTTGGTGATATTGATATGCGCACCAATGGTTCGATTATCGCCTCCGAAACGGGTACGGCATACGCCTACTCTATCGACAAATTGCAGGACCGCGGTCGTTTCTTTATCTCGCCTATGGACGAGGTGTACATGGGCCAGGTTATCGGCGAACATACTCGCAGCAATGATATTACGGTAAATGTCACCAAAGCCAAACAGCTGACCAATATGCGTGCTTCCGGCTCGGACGACAAGGCGGTAATCGTTCCACCGAAGGTCTTTACGTTGGAGGAGGCATTGGAGTACATCAAGGAGGACGAATACGTAGAGGTCACACCGAAAGCGATGCGTCTGCGCAAAATTCTGCTCAACGAAATCGACCGCAAACGCGCCTCGAAGTAATGCACACACAAGCAATATTCACAGAGAAAAGACCTCTTAATTAAGAGGTCTTTTTTTTAGCCGATTTACTTCTTTAAGGTATTGAACGAAAGAATGTGCCACGAGATGCCGACGGCAAGGGCAAACATCAGCAGTTGCGCCCACCACCACGAATCGACAACAGCAAAAATACAATAACCGATAGTGAGCCACACGAGCGACACCGAGACTATTTTAACGCGCAGCGGAATGGCACGATGTTCGCGAAAATTGCGAATATACTCGCCAAGAACAGGATGCCCGATAAGCCAACGATAGAGCGACGGCGACGCCTTAACCCACAGCGCAGCTGAGAGCAACAGAAACGGTGTCGTGGGCAGCAACGGCAGAAAAATGCCGAGCACACCGAGTGCGAGCGCGATGGATCCAAGTATGGATAAAAATAAATTCATGGGTACAAATATACAAAATCGGAATAAAATAGTTATCTTTGTAGAGCGTAAAGCAAATATAAAGCAAACATAAAACAAAAAACATCACGATATGAGTAAGAAAATCGGTATTGCCGCCGACCACGCGGGCTACCAAATGAAAGAGTTGCTGACGGGCTATCTCGGCTCGAAGGGTTACGAAGTATTCGATTTCGGCTGTTCGTCGGACGAGAGTTGCGACTATGCCGACTATGCACATCCGCTTGCCGAGGCCATTGAGCGTGGCGAGATGGAGCGAGGCGTAGGTATTTGCGGTTCGGGCGAAGGTATGGCGATAACGCTCAACAAGCACCAGACGATTCGTGCAAGTTTGTGCTGGACTCCGGAGATAGCCCACATCACACGTCAGCACAACGACTCGAATGTGCTCGTGTTACCGGCACGTTTCATCGACAACGAGACCGCTCTTGCTATTCTCGACGAGTGGCTTGCGACGGAGTTCGAGGCAGGCGGTCGTCACTCGCGCCGCTTGGAAAAGATTGCCATTCGATAGGGGGGGGTATGCCGATAGCGACAATCGTTGCTTCAAATATACATATAATATAAAGTAGCGAGAACCGTATCGTCAAATCGTTGCGTTCCGCTCATGAAACAAAAACAGCCGATTTTGCAAAATCGGCTGTTTTTGTTTACAAAGTGGCCTGCGCCTACTTTGTGAAGGTTACGGTGATGCCGGAAATATCCGAAACAGTACCACTGGCCTTAACCATAAAGTAACCACCTTCGCCCGATGTCGTTGGCTGTGCGGTAGTGCCAATAGTTGTTGCAAGCTTTGTCGATGTACTCGCTATTGAAACATCTGTTACAGAGCCCAAATCGGACGTATTGTAGATATTACCATCCTCTTGCATATAAATAGATCCGCTGTTCAACCTCGTCCCTGTCGAAGTCCACGATACCATCATTCTCGCACCCGAGCCATCGGTAGCCGTCGCTATCGACGTCTTATCATTTGACAAAGCAGACGTAGGGAAATCTGCCGGCAGGATAGTAAAGGTGTACTCAACGCCCGATGTAGGGTTTGCGCCAATCTCTACCGTTGTGGTTGCTGCTGCCGATTCAATGTATTGAGCACTGCCCGCAACAGGATTTGCCACTACCGAAACATTAGAAGTTGACAAATAAGGTACATTCACAAACGAAGCCGATGTACCGGTTACGGTCTGCACATCATCGCCACAAGTTACGGTGTAGTTTGCCGCATTTGCGACCTCCGGCCACGAAACATTAACAGTACTACCCTCTACCGTCGTAGTGATTGTCGGCTGTGCGAGCGGAGTATAGTTCCAAACAACCTGAATCTC
>JAFNYX010000116.1 GCA_017654125.1 Alistipes sp.
AGGCATAAGCCGATAAAGGTAAACAAGCCGACGCACATATGTGCATCGGCTTGTTTTTTTGTCGGGGGGGGGCTGGATTCGAAGGGCATTGCCCTCGCGAGGATACCATTTAAAATAAACATAATATATCCTCGCAACCACCTCATTCAAGAATCCTACCTTACAAAAAAAACGACAGAGCTAACACTCTGTCGTTTGCAATCGTTTATTTGTCGGGGAGACTGGATTCGAACCAGCGGCCTCCAACTCCCGAAGCTGGCGCGCTAACCGGACTGCGCTACACCCCGAATCGTTTTGCGACTGCAAATATAACGCTTTTTTTATTACGTTGTTCAAAAAAATGCAGTATCTTCGAAAGAGGATAGCACTTTTTGTTATTACACATTGTATTATCCGCGTTTGCGGTCGAGCGGTTTGACCTCGATGGCCTGGCGGCCCTTGTCGCTATCGCCGATTTCGTACTCAACCGGCTGACCTTCGGTCAGTGACTTGAATCCCTCTTTTATAATGCCCGAGAAGTGAACAAAAATCTCACGGCCATCTTCTTCTAAAATAAAGCCGTAGCCCTTTTTGCTGTCAAACCATTTTACCTTGCCAATCATATCGCGTGTGTTTTAAGATAATTAATCATAAATAAAATTCGTCTTTCTGCTCCTCGGGGGAGGCTTCCCTCTATTTCCGGATCCGTTCCTGCCACGAACGACGCACTACGCGCGGACGAGCCAGTGGCACAAACTCGTGACGGCGCATTGGTACGATGGTCGATGACGAGGACTTGCGGTTCTTGGCATCGTACGATACGAAAGCCTCGTAGTCGTACGACCATGACGAGCCGTATGCAAGTTTATGGATGCGGTAGTATATAGCTTCGCGCGACGGAGCATTAAATCCGCCCACGTTTTCGTTCATGATTGAGTTGTCGGTCGGGCGATAGACCCCACGCCAATATGTTGATGCACCCTCGAAGAGCCCAAGACCTTCGTAGCGGTAGCGCGAGTCGGATAGGAACTTGGCCCATTTGACCTTCGATGGAAGGCTCTCCGTATCGGTATTTTTCCACCATCCGTACTGCTCTAAATAGGCACGGTCGTTCAACTCCTCAGGGGGGATAGTTCCATACTCTTCGTAGGCATACTCGTCATCGAGTTTGGCAAAGCCGTGACCACCAGCCTCATGCTGCAACAACTCGATAAACATCTCTTCGTTGGTGCCAAGAGGGAAGTATGCGATGGATGGGCCATTTCCACAATCACCACTATCCAGCATATACATATAGCATGTGCCGGCGTAGTACTCGCGATTCATCATAACGATTATTAGCGCATTATTGATGCGGTCATTCGATAGCGCATAGCTTGCATAGTCGAAGCATGTATCGTTGTCGCCACCTACCTCGGTATATTGGCCGAAATATCCATTGATGGCCGTTTCGTTATCTTCCTCGTAGCCCTCGTGTTTCGATACGGCATTGACCGCATAGACATTAAAGAGCGAACGGTATGAGGTGTATGGCTCTATACAGAACAGGGCTTCCATTGCCTTATTCATCACCTTGTCGTAGGTGCCGTCCTTAATTTGGCGATCCGAAAAGCCGTCGCCAAGCAACACAACGTCAATGCCATTGCCACTCGATGCTTTCTGCAACGTCACAACCGAACCGTCGGCCGAGTAGTCGGTTGAGGTGTACTTTTCTTCTATATCACCATCTCCAAGTTTGTCTTTGAGCAACGATAACACATTGCCTCGACTCTCCACACAGTCGCTGAATACGAGACGCCCATGCTCATCATAAACATTCAGGCATGGGAAGATGCCTACCGGCAGAAATTTGGTATTGTATGTCGAAATAGGGTTGTTATCGCTCGATTGGAAGTTGCGCCATTCGAATCCGTAATGGTCAATTGTTGCCTGCATATCGGCTACGCTGTTGTCCGACCAGCCGAACACCTCCAAACCGTGATTGCGATAGCGTGCATAGAGCTTTACCATCTGTGACATAAAATCCGGATCCGAATTGTTGCGCCATTGGAAAAGGGCCGTATATTTATGTTTGGCGTATTCTGTTGCGTTGATTTCCAGTGTATTGCCATTTAGATCCTGAACGGATATGGTTGGAGCTGTTATTCCGCAATCGTAAAGTTGGTGACGATTGAAACGATTGTAGTATAGCGTATAACCCCAAGTATATGGCCAACACGGAAGATTTTGCAGTTCGGTCGGAATGTTGCCCGATAATTGATTTTGATAGAGCCCAAGCATCACGAGTTTGGACAACTTGCCACACTCGGCTGGAATAGTTCCACTGATGGAGTTGTTTCCCAAATTAAGATATTGCAACTCCGTAAGATTGCCTATTTCGACCGGCAACTCTCCGGATAGTTTATTTGTCATAAGGTTGAGCTGCACGACTCGGTTGTTGAAAGTTGTCACGCCATGCCATTGACTCACCGGAGCGTCGCTGCACCAATTAGTCTGTGTCGTCCAATTCTTGCCATTCAGTGCATTGTAGAGGGCAATGAGTGCCTCTCGGTCCGAACGTGGGCCTAATTTGTGGGCCGACATTGGGAGTATGTGGTTGCGACGGATATCTATTTTGTTTTCGGTTGTTTTGGTCAGCGCCGAACCATCCTTAAACGTTACGGTAAGCGTAAAGCCCGATTGGAAAATCTGTGGCAGTAGGCCGATAAAGAAACTTGTTGGTGTTTCGGACAACTCCACACCATCGGGGCAATTTAGAGTCAGCGTAGTACCTGCACCATCGTCCAAAATATAGTCGAGCGAAACAGGGTCAATCAGTGCCAAGCCTGTAAGAGGCTCGGATTCATTTCCCTTAAAGATGATTTTGCTGACTGCACCTTCGCCTGTCAGTTGCAGTTTCAGCCAACCGAACAGATTGCAGAACGTAAGATTTTCGTCTTGGCTCGAAGCAATCATAATATTATCGCCCATACCGTAACTATTCTTGGCGTAGGTTTGCTTGTCGGGAATAGTTACCCAGAGCAAGCCGTCATCCAACTCATGAAAATTATCATACGGATATATGCCGACGATACGGTCGGTTGGCAAGCCGGTAATCGTTTCGGCGCGAGCTAACGTACCCTCCGTAGAGCCGGTTTTGCCCAAGAAGAGCCAACATTCGTTGCCGGTCGAACGGTTGAAAATTGAAACAGCATCACCCTCGTTCCAAACCGGAATAAGCCCATCTTCAAGTTGCACTCTGCCATCACAATTCGATATGGTCACGCGTAAGCGATCCACACCGATAGTTCCCATTTCGGCTAAATCCTTCTCGCAACTCAACAATATAAGAGCTGTAAATATTGCGACAAACGCTTTTTTCATTATTTTTTTGATGGTCTTACTATACAAAGGTACGAACAAATTTGTTATAAAGTATCGTTTTTCTGCGATTTTTACGACTATGCCGAGTCTCTTTTAGCAATATTTTGAAATTTTTTATAAAAAAGTTTGCATATAACAAATTTTTGCGTACCTTTGCACTCGCAAAACGATTCGGGGTGTAGCGCAGTCCGGTTAGCGCATCTGCTTTGGGAGCAGAGGGTCCCAGGTTCGAATCCTGGTACCCCGACAAACAAACAAGCAAGAAGATGTCGAA
>JAFNYX010000117.1 GCA_017654125.1 Alistipes sp.
CCTACGGATCAACTCAAAGAGGAGGATTTAACGTTGTTAAGAATAAATAGCAGCAAAGAAGAAAATAATCCCGACATTACGCTCTCGACGCCGACCCGACCCACAACGGGTGGCACGCATACAATATTCGTAACGCTGACGCTCGATACGGGCGAGCAAATCGAATACTCGACCGACCACACCTTCGAGTAATGTACCACTACCCTAAAACAAAATATCCCGACCTGCCGTATGTGAGCAAGTCGGGATATTTATCTAACACAATCGGCGAGCCGATTATTTCTTCTCCTTCAACAAGTCGCGAATCTCGGTGAGAAGAACCTCCTCCTTCGACGGAGCCGGTGCCGGAGCCGGAGCAGCAGGTTTAGCCTCCTCCTTCTTCATCAGTTTAGTCATCATCTTTACCATCATAAATACACAGAGTGCGAGGATGGTGAAATCAACAACCTGCTGAATAAAAGCACCATAGTTCCAGGTTACAGCAGGGGTCACAACCGCACCCGCTGCGTCCAAAACCTGCTCTTTGAGCGTAAGTTTCAAATCCGTAAAATCTACACCACCAACAACCAAGCCGATAGGTGGCATAATGATATCATTCACGAGCGAGGTTACAATCTTACCAAATGCGCCACCGATGATAACACCGACAGCCATATCAACCACGTTACCTTTCAGCGCAAACGCCTTAAATTCCTTCAAAAAGCCCATAATAGTTTCTTTATATTTTTTTGGATTATTAAATCAAAATCCGACTCCCGCCCCGCACAGAGTCGGGAGTCGAAATCTCAATCATCGATTTAGCCGACAATCAACAAAACAGCATCGGTTGCCACGTTCTCGCCCTCGGCTACGAGAATCGCCTGAACGGTACCTGCGTAGTCCGATGTAATGGAGTTCTCCATCTTCATTGCTTCGAGAACAACAACCTCCTGACCCGCTGCAACTGCGTCACCAACGGCAACTTTAAGCGAGATAACTCGACCCGGAAGCGGAGCAACAATCTTATTGCCCGTAACGGCCGTCTGCGGAGCTGCTGGTGCTGCGGCAGGAGCTGCAACCGGAGTGGTTACGGTATCGTCAATTTCGAGGATTACAGCATCCGTCGCGAGGTTATCGCCAACGGCAACCAAAATCTGCTTAACAACGCCCGTATAGTCCGACGTGATGGAGTTCTCCATCTTCATTGCTTCGAGAACAACAACCTCCTCGCCAGCCTTCACAACCTCACCGACTTTAACCTTAATGTCGATAACCTTACCCGGAAGCGGAGCAAGAATAGTCTTACCCGTAATTGGCTGCTTCGCCTCCTGCTTAACCTCGGCAACGGCTGCCTCGGCCGGCTGCTCCTGTGCCTTCTTCGCCTCGTAAGCTGCGGTCTTAACCTTCGTGAGGTATGGCTTCGCCACGAGTGGGAAGAGTTCAAGCAAGAGAACCTCTTTCTCATTCTCGGCCAACTTCACACCACCAGCCTCAGGCAACTCCGGATTTGGCTGCTGCTGATACTTCGAAATATCATAGTTGGTCTCCTCGCGTACGCCACAAATCTTGAAGCGGAACTCCGGATCAACCGGAACAGGAGTCTTACCATACTCACCCTTAACAAGGTTTACGAACTGATTATTCTTCGTAGTGTACATCGGGCGACCAGCCTTCTCGTCGAGAGCACAGTTTACAGCCTGTGCGCCTACAATCTGCGAAGTAGGAGTTACGAGAGGAGGAAGACCTGCCGACAAACGAACTGTCGGGATGAGTTCCATCGAACGTGGCAGAATATCCTCGGCTTTGAGCGCCTGCAACTGTGCCACCATATTCGAATACATACCTCCAGGAATCTCAGCCTCCTGAACGAGTTTGTTAGGAGCAGGGAAGCCGAAGTATGCCTCAATCTTCTGCGCTGCGTCGAGCAATGTAGCGAAATCATCGGCCTTGGCAGCCTTAACCGCGCGCTCTAACTCGGCCTCAACCTCCGCAGGAGTTGCATCGGTGAGCGGGTTGAATGGTTTCGGAGCCGGCTTATCTGCACCAAATACCGAAACGTTAAGCTCTGTACGGATATCCTTCAACTGCTCGTTAATCTTGGCAACTGCCTCCATATTTACATCCATTTCGACGCCGAACTTTTTCGTAAAGAGGTAAACCAACTCCAACGCAGGAGCACCCGTACCTCCACCGAACCACCAACAGTTGGTATCAACCACATCAACACCGGCAGCAATAGCAGCGTATACCGATGCCAAACCGTAACCCGGCGTACAATGTGTATGGAAATCAATCGGAATATTTACGGCCGCCTTCAACTTCTTAATGAGTGCGCTTACACGCTGTGGCGGAATCAGTCCCGACATATCCTTGATGGTAATCATATCGGCACCCAAAGCAGCCAACTCCTTTGCTTTGCCTACGAAATAGTCGTCGGTAAATACCGGAGCCGGATTCTTCTTACCCTTCAACTTATCCCAGAAACCAATCTTCGGATACTTCGGGTCAACCGTATAGCAGACAGCGCAATCGGCAATACCACCATACTTCTTAACGTATTTGATTGTCGATTTTACGTTATCGACATCGTTCAGACAGTCGAAGATACGCATAATGCCCAAACCACTCTCAATCGAGTTACGGCAAAAGCCCTCGATAATCTCGTCAGTATATGGTGCATAACCGAAGAGGTTACGACCACGCGAAAGAGCCGTCAGTTTCGAAACATCGCCTACTGCTTTCTTAATGCTCTCCAAACGATACCACGGATTCTCTCCCAAATAACGCATTACGGAGTCTGGCACTGCACCACCCCAAACTTCCATTGCAAAGAAGTGTGCGTCCTTGTAGTATGGCAGACAGCGCTCTACCTGCGCCTGTGTCATACGCGTAGCGAACGACGACTGCTGACCGTCACGCAACGTCAAATCTCTTATTTTCAACTGTTTAGCCATAATAAAAAAGTATTATATTGTTTGTATTCTATTGCAATTGTGTTATACAGATAACAAAGATATAAAATTTTATGGTTTATACAACAAAAAGAGCGAAAAAAGTAACACCCGTTTTACACAAATGTTACTTTCACTCTTTTTCAAACACCTTTTTAGCAATTAATTTTGAGCATAAGATTTCAAAGCCAGGCGCTTAACAAGCATCACAAAGCCACCCGTAAGGACTAGATTCAAAACCAATGCCAATACCGAAATCAGCAAAACCGGACCTCCGATATTATAGCCAATAGCGATAAAAATCACTCCGGCACCGACCTCTCCGCGAGTAAACATTCCAATAGAAAGAGCCAAACGCTCGGCAAGCGAACGATCGCGATAGAAGAACATCGGCACCATCTTTCCGATATTAGAGAGCAGCGTCACTGCCACAACGTGCAGAGCAATCTCCCAACCCGACATCATTGGCAACGTTGCAATCAAACTATCCGACTCAACCGAAGCAGCATCAGGGTTCATATCAATAAACGGCATACTCATACCGACCAAAAGCATAAATACCAACGATATTAACGTCGTTGCACGCTCTTCGGTCTTGCCGCCGACATGCTTATTCTTGATAATCATACCAAAAATAAATGCAGGGAGCAGCACCTCGATATGAATTGCGCCCTTCGCTCCAAAGAAGTGGTGCGTAATCAGATATATCATATAAGTTGCGCCATAAACAAGCACCGCGTAGGTAAAGACAGCAAACCAAGTTTGGCTGACATCCAAACGCGACATATATCGCCAACCGACGACAAACATAGCGAAGATAATCAGCAACATAGCCATCATCTGCCAATTCAATTCACCAATCATAGCAACCTGCAACGGAACCATGAGGATTATGGTATCAAGGTCGTCAAAGATAGCAAGCGTCTGCGCCTTTTGATAGATCCAACTCTTTTGCAAATTCATTGCTGCCAGCATCGAGAAAAGAATACCCGCCGATGTTGGTGCCGCAAATCGGCTGAGCAACAGTGTTTCTTTCCATGTATCACCCATACCCCACCACTCGGACGGCATCAATGCGAAAATATAATAAATAGCAACAAAAACCCAAGGCACGGCTGCTGCAAACATCGCAACAAAATAATCTTTGACATAAATTCCTGCGTTCGATTTATCTATCTCAAACTCGCGGCCCACGTTAATCATAATAAACGCCAAACACACGCCGAGCATAACCTCAACCATATGTTTCAGTTCGCTATACGTATCACCTACTACATCAGGAAGGATTTGAGAGAGCACCAACCCAAGCATCAGCATTGCAGAAAACGATAAAACTTTCTTCATCTCGTAAATTTAAGTCTTTATAACATTTGAATATGCAAAGATAAGCAAAGTTTTTATAATTCTTATAAAGACCTCACGGACAATAATAAAAAATAGGGTTTTCGGCCAATGCCGAAAACCCTATTTAATCAAATGCATAGTTTCAATTATAACACCTGAATCGGCAACTCTGCAACGATATTGGCAGAAGACGTACCGAGCAAGAGTGTGTACTCACCCGCATTCGTCGTCCAAGCATGCTGCTTATCATCCCAGAACGAAAGCATGCTCTTATCCACGTCAAAAACAACAACCTGTTTCTCGCCGGCTGCAAGCGACACCTTACGGAACGATTTCAACTCCTTAACAGGGCGCAAAACGGTCGGATTCTTCTCTGCAATATAGAGCTGAACAACCTCTGCACCGGCAACAGCACCCGTATTCTTCACGTCAATAGCAACGCGCAACGGCTTTTCAGCAGTCAGGGTCTTAACCTTACCTTTGCTCAAAATTTTTGCATTAGCCAACTCAAAAGTCGTGTACGAAAGACCATAACCAAATGGGAAGAGAGGCTCGATACCTTTCTTTTCATACCAACGATATCCCACCAAAACCGACTCGTCGTAATGTACATCGTATGTCCATGGATGGAACGCCTTTTCGTTAGGATTACCCTTCGCCTTTGCAAGATTGAAGCCAACAGGCACCGAATTTACAGCCGGCGAATCCTTAAACGAACGCTCGATAGTCATCGGCAACTTACCCGACGGATTAACCTTACCAATAAGGATATCGCGAATAGCAAGCATGCCATTCTGACCCGGATACCACGCATACAGCAATGCTGCACATTTATCTGCCCAAGCCGACATATCGATACCCGAACCCGAGTGAACAAGTACAATCGTATTCGGATTATTCTCCACCGCCATACGCACCGCCTTCTCGTCACGCTTCTCCATTGCAAACGGGCGCTCGGTCGATTCCGAGTCGAACGTACCTGTTACACAGAGAACAACATCTGCGGCCTTAATCTGCTCGGCTGTTGGCTCTGCCACATACGACACTCCTGCACCAAAAGTCTCGCCCATCACCTTCTGCAAAGGCACATGGTCGTAACCTGTAACACGCGCTGCACCACCACCGTGCGGAACATCCTTCCACCAACGGCGACCAACAACCAACACCTTACGATCGGTCGCAAGTGGCAGGATACCGTTGTTCTTCAACAGAACAGCGCCCTCGGCAGCCGTACGATACGACACCTCCAAGTGATCAGGCAACTTTGCCTCCAACTCCGGCTTATACTGCTCGCCATTGATGTAGCGGTCATACAAACCCCAACGGATACAAGTTGCAATCGTTGGACGAATCATATTTTCGATATCCTTCTCCGTAACGACACCCTCGGCCACCAAATCTCGCGGCGTCTTTTTGATGTAGTGAGCCGGCTCACCTGGCATATCGAGATTCTGACCCGACAAGATTACATTCTTCCAATCGTATATCGAATTCCAATCCGACATAACCATACCCTTGAAACCGAGTGTTCCGCGCAACAGATCTGTAATCACAGACTTGCTCTCACCGGTCCACTCACCATTATACTGGTTGTAAGCGGTCATGATGGTTGCAACACCTGCATCGATAGCGGCCTTAAATGCCGGAGTATAAATTTCCATCACGGCACGCTCGTCGATAATCGAGTTCGAACGGCGACGATAGAACTCGGTCTGGTTACCGAAGAAGTGTTTTGCACAAGCCAGCGTTCCGGTCGATTGCATAGCCGTAACATAGTTCTCAATCAGGCGGGCTGCCAAATACGGATCCTCACCAAGATACTCGAAGTTACGACCGCACTGCGAGTTACGATAGATATTCATACCAGGACCCAAAATCACGCCTGCACCAGCCATGCGTGCCTCTTCGCCAACGGCATAGCCATAATCGTAAGCAACCTGCGGATTGAAAGTAGCGGCCAACATAATGAATGCCGGAAACTGCGTGGTACGCTCTGCAAGTTTGATTTCGGAATCGCTATGCAGACGCTGCTTGTTTTTTACACCCATCGAAGCATCGGTGGTGTAGATATACGGCATACCCTTCTCCGGCACGCCCGGGAAGAAGAAGCGGTTGTGACCCTGTGTCATCGAAAGCTTCTCTTCGAGAGTAAGTTTTGCGATGAACTCATCGGCCTTTGCCTCGGCCTCCTCCCAACTCATTTGCGGCTGAGCCATTACCGACAGCACTCCCAATACGGCGAGCGCCGAAACGAAAAATCTCTTCATAGTATAAATTAGTTTTAGGTTCTTATTTTTTCAACACTTATTGTCCTCGGCTCGAAGCTATTGCAGAGGCATATCTGCGTTTTAGCAATCGTTTGTAAACTCTTTTTTACCGATTTTATAAATATCGTTCACCCCATCTAAGTTCAATTTATGTTATGGTTAAGTCCAAACACTTTCGCCATTCAAAATACTTTCGAGCAGTGTCCATACAATTCATACAAAGATACGAATAATTATCAAACAAACAAATAAGCAGCAGTTCTATTTTCTATTTTACAATTTAGTTATGCGGATTAACGAAAATTTATTAACTTCGCCGTCAGTTTAACACAAAAAAAACAGAAGAGACTATGTTTACTTTACTACAAACCGAAACCGTTGAACATGCCGAATCGTTAATCGTTCCGGATAGCGTACAGAAGGCACGGTTGGCAGAGGTTGTCGAGAAGATATCCACAACCGACTACAACGAACTGCTCACTGAGTTGGCAACGCAGGGTTGTTGGATTTTGCTCAAAATTGCTCTTGCATTCATTATCTATCTCGTCGGCAAATGCATCACCAAGTGGATTATCAAGCTGATGAACAAAGGCTTAAAGAAGCGCAACGTAGATGCATCGCTCGCATCGTTTCTGCGCTCGCTCGTACAGGTCGTGATGATGTTCATGGTAATCATCGTCGCCGTACAGACGATGGGCATCAACACTTCGTCGTTCATTGCACTCTTTGCGTCGGCCGGCTTGGCTGTCGGTATGGCATTGAGTGGCACTTTGCAGAATTTCGCCGGTGGAGTTATCCTACTCTTGTTGCGTCCTTACCGCGTAGGCGACTACATTTCGGCACAGGGACAATCGGGTACGGTTGCCGAAATCGGAATGTTCTCGACCAAAATCAGCACTGTCGATAATCGTGTAATCTATATTCCGAACAGTACGATTTCGAGCTCGATTATCGACAATTATTCACAACCGGAGACTCGTCGTGTGGATTGGACAGTAGCCATTACCTATGGCGACGATGTAAATGTAGCTCGCGAGGCCATCGTGAAGTTGCTGGCCGACGATGCTCGTGTTTTGGCAGACCCTGCTGCTGTGGTATTCGTAGCGGAGTTGAGTCAGACCTGCGTAAAACTCTCGATACGCGCATGGGTTAAGGGTGCAGATTATTGGAATGTATTCTTCTCGATTAACGAATTACTCTATACCGAACTTCCAAAGAGCGGCATCCGCTTCCCATATCCAAAGATGGACGTAAATGTTATAAACAAATAAAATAAATAGTACATAAAATTATGGAATTGAAAGACATATTGGCAATTTCCGGACAACCGGGCCTGTTTCGTTACATCGCACAGTCGCGCAATGGCGTAATCGTAGAATCGCTGCTCGACGGCAAGCGCTCAAATGCTTCGGCATCGGCTCGCGTTAGCGCATTGACCGAAATTTCGATGTTCACCGAAGGAGAGGATATCGCTCTCGCAGAGGTATTTACCAAGATGTACGCCTACACCGGTGGCAAAGCAGCCATCTCGCACAAGGAGTCGAACGACCGCTTGAAGGAGTTCTTCGGCGCAGTCATCACCGACTACGACCGCGAGCGTGTACACGTTTCGGACATCAAGAAGGCCATTTCATGGTTCAACTTATTGGTAGAGGCGGGTTTCACCGAGTTCAAATTGCCGGAAGAGGAGGGCGCAGAGGAGTAGCCATCTTCCCGAGCACATGCTCACCACACAACAAAAAACCGTTCGGCTTTTCGAGGTCGAACGGTTTTTTTTGTTAGCAATCGAATAACTAAATATCATGCGAAAGCGACGGCGGTACACACGCACTCACATCGTAATCGCCCCAACGCTCTGCAATCGATGAGATAACCTGTTGCAACACTTCCGGATCGTTCTCCGTAACGAGTCGCAGACGCGTCTCCTTGAAATTAGGCAAACCTTTGAAGTAGTTCGACAGATGACGACGCATTTCGAGTACGCCAACTCTCTCGCCCTTAATCTCGATAGATTTAGCAAGGTGCTGTTTCGCTATTGCGACCCTCTCGACAACGCCCGGCTGCGGAAGAATCTCACCCGTCTGCAAATAGTGTTTCACTTCGCGAAATATCCACGGACGGCCATACGTCGCGCGACCAATCATCACAGCATCCACACCATAACGATCGAACGCCTCCTTCGCTTTGAGGGGCGAATCAATATCTCCGTTACCAATAATCGGAATCCGAATCTGTGGATTGTTCTTAATCTTTCCGATGAGCGTCCAATCCGCCTCACCACGATATAACTGTGCGCGCGTACGACCATGAATCGTCAATGCGGCAATACCAACATCCTGCAATCGCAGAGCAATCTCCTCGATATTTTTTGACTCGTCATCCCAACCCAGACGCGTCTTCACCGTCACCGGTTTATCGACCGCCTGCACGATTTGTCGCGTCATCTCAACCATAAGCGGCACATCGCGCATCATACCCGAACCGGCACCGCGACCGGCAATCTTTTTCATCGGGCATCCAAAATTGATATCCACCACATCGGGATTGGCGCTCGCCGCAATACGCGCCGCCTCAACCATCGGCTCAATCTGATTGCCGTATATCTGAATCCCCACAGGACGCTCAAAATCCGATATAGCGAGTTTTGCGCGCGACTTCCACGCATCGCGTATAAGCCCATCCGAAGAGATAAACTCCGTCGTCACCATATCTGCTCCAAAGAGTTTACACATATATCGGAACGAAGGGTCTGTCACATCCTCCATCGGTGCCAAAAACAGCGAGCGTTCGCCAAAATCTATATCTCCGATTTTCATAAATCTCGTTTTTTATGAAGTTGATACGAATTTACAATATTTTGCCATACGATGTATGCCGTCGGGGCAACACACGAAAGCGGATTGAGAAACGATTGTGCCATCCATATAGCCAACACCGTATTCTTCTGCCCGAGCGACTGACCACCAGCCGCCACATCACCATAACGACGACCAATAAAACGGCCCAATGCGAATTGCACCACACATATTACGCCCGCGATAGTAGCCAACAACAACTCCTTACCACTCTCCGCCGTACCATAGTCTATTATAAAGCTAGTCGTTCGGCCAATGACGATAGCGAGCGACACCAGCCAAAAGTAGAACGACCACTGCCCATGCGAAGCAAACCACCCCGCTACGCGCGGCATCGCCAATCGACACAACTGCGCCGCCACAAATGGCGAAATGAGCAGTGGTGCCACCTTCGACAGAATTTGCCACAACGTACACTCCCCATTGCCCGCCAACGACAACACAAGCGGAGCCACTAATGCCGTACCGATATTGCAGAGCAGGCTATACGTCGCCATATTTTCAACATTAGCACCAAGCATTCCGCCAATAACCACCGCAGCCATTGCAATCGGTGCCAGAGAACATATCATTGCGCCCTGCGCCACGACCGTATCAAGTGGCGACAGAGTAAACCACAACGCCAATGCTGCCACAATCTGCGCCACAAACAGCCACACGTGCATCATAGTCGGACGCATTGCTCTCAAATCGACACGACAAAACGTAAAGAAGAGCATCACGAATATCAGCGACGGCGTAAGCATATTGCCCGACCACGCATCCAACGCGCATATTTGACGACAGAGCAGAGCTCCGACAATCATTCCGAGCGGCATTGAAGCAGTACGTAACGAGTGTGACGAGATATGCATATCGTAAAGATGTTACTTTATACCATTAAACAGATATGGAGCATAGTTATATGACTCGGCATCATAAATCTTACGCAGCGTGTTGATTCTCGCGCAGAAATCGTCATAATCCTTACGATTGTATGCCCAACCAACTTCTGCCAATGCAGCCAAACGAGGCAAGAGCATATGCTGAACGTGCTCAAACGTCGAGATATACTCCGTCCAAAGATTCACCTGCACACCCTTGATATAGGCACATTCCGTTTCGGTCAAACCCTCATACGGATCGAGAGCATAGACACGCGAAATAGGCAACGGACGACGACCGTTTGCAAGTGGCTCACCATTTTCGGCAGGCGACTCTGTTTGGTAATAGTCGATATAGCAGTGAGTATTTGGTGACATTATAACATCGTTGCCGAGTTTTGCGGCTGCAATACCGCCCTTCTTGCCACGCCACGACATAATCGTGGCGCTCTGTGTGATGCCACCCTGCAAAATCTCATCCCAGCCGATAATAGCCCTACCACGCTCGTTGAGCCACTTCTCAATGCGTTGCATAAAATAGCTCTGCAATTGATGTTCGTCTTTCAAGCCCTCATCGGCAATACGTTTCTGGCACGCCTTGCAGAGTTTCCACGCATCCTTCGGGCACTCATCTCCGCCAATATGTATATACTTCGACGGGAAGAGGTCCAACACCTCCGAAAGTACATTCTCGATAAACTCAAATGTTGTCTCCTTACCGGCACAGAACACCTCTTTGCTGATACCCCACGTCGTACGCACATCGTAAGGGCCTCCACTACAACCAAGATGCGGATAGGTCGCAAGAGCAGCTACGGCATGACCCGGCATCTCGATTTCCGGGATAACCTCTATATATCGCTCGGTAGCATAACGCACCACCTCGCGCACTTCATCCTGCGTAAAAATACCACCATAAGGCGTTCCATCGTAGGTATCAGAGTGGCGATATCGGCCAACAAGCGTCTCCTTACGCATCGCGCCTATCTTCGAAAGTTCCGGATAGCGCTTAATCTCGATACGCCAACCTTGGTCCTCTGTAAGATGCCAATGAAAGCGGTTGATTTTGTGCAAAGCAAGGATATCGATATAACGCTTAACCTCTTCGACCGTAAAAATATGGCGGCAGACATCGAGCATCGCACCGCGATAGCCAAAAAACGGTTCGTCGGCAATCTTCACCGCCGGCAACAGACATCCTGCTTTACTCGTAGGCGCATCGGCAGCAATTTGGCGCAAACTCTGCAATCCGTAGAACACAGCCTTTGGCGAACCACCCGAAACGTCAATCTGTGATGGAGCGATTTGGAGTGCGTACTGCTCCTCCTTCATCGTCGAATCTAGCGTCAGCACCACATTCGACTTACCAACACGGCGTGACGAAACTTTTGGACGACGACCACACGCCTTAGCCAACTCATCGGCATAAAACGCAGCAGTTGGTGCGAGCGACTTATCGCCATAACAGATTATGGTTTTGGCCGAGAGCAAGAACTCACCCTCCTGCATCTCAACAACCGCCGGACGCGGGATAATCGAAACAGTGCGATTTTGAGCAACACCTATGGCTACGCCCACAATCACGAACAACACGGTTAAAATCTTTTTCATATAAGGTTTTATGGTTTAGGTTTTAGTTCATTCAATCCAACAAATATTTCAGCGCATCGCGCATCAACACATCACGCGCCTCTCGTTCTGCAATCGCCTCGAATGGAAATCCCAAGACAAGCGTTGCACCCTTATCGCGACAACCAACTGCGGCAGCAAGGCGACTATCGGTATAGCGCATCAACGTACACGCCTCGCCAACGGGAGCCAGACCATCGACCGAATTTACGGGATACATATCCGGACAATATCCGGCACATATACTATACGTTCGCGACTCCGCAAGGCGAGATGCCGAACGGCTACAACTCGATGCCTCGTAACTCCGCGTCGCCATGTTATCCACGAGCTCGACATGCAATACCTTCTTGGCAAACTCGGCATCGGACACCGTCGCACACGACGAAGCAAACAAATCGGTCACCACGTAACAACCCGACACAAACAAGGCACCCCCACCGTCGAGATAGTCTGTAAGCCACTGCTGCAATGCCGGTGTAAAACAACGATATTTTGCAGGTGCGACACCTCGTCCGATGCTCGTCGCACGTTGTTTTCCAAGTATCAAATCGACCGCTGCGACATCCGACACATCAACCATCTCGCGCTCGACAGCCAATACGCTTGCCGATGCAAACGAATAGCCGGCAGCCGCTATACTACAACCATGCTGATAGGGATAATCGAAGGTATTGCCGCCGACAATCTCTCCCTCATAATCACTATTCGACACGCCAAAGGCACGTAACTCCGATTTCTCGCGACGCTTCGTCACATCATGCACACGTTGTTCTCCCACAAACGCAACATCGCGCAGATAAGCCACACCGCTATCAAACTCGTTATGGAAGCCATCCTCCCTACACTCCGGAGCTGACACACGGTCGAAGCCATTTACGACCAACACCTGTTTTGCCGACTCGGAAGATGCTACGCACACCGAAAGCGTCTCGCTCGGAAAACTCTCTCCACCATCGTTTACGGCAGCAACACGATAACTATATACGACACCTCGCTGCTGCTTGACCGTAACGGTCGTATCGCAAACCTGACGACCATCATCAAAGCCTCCGTCACCTACACGAGTATAGAGCATATAGTGTTTCGGCGCGGCAGACGATTCGAGCGAATCCACCACCGGCGACCATGCAAGCGTCACATCACCGTCATGATTTATATGCGTACGGAACGCTTCGACGGCAAGTGGCGTAACACAATACGGCACTCCATATTGAGCCGACACATGACGCAGGATAGCCTTATATATCGCTCGCGAAACGACAAACTTGAAATTCGGGTCGTGTCCCAGGCGCATATCCGCAAGATTTTGATGCGATAGCAACTCCAACAACATCGTCGGCACCGACGGCACTCGTGCCTCGTAATAGGACTTGTTCCACATACCACGACGAGTCCACTCCGGCTCGTAGGTGCGACGCACATCCTCTGCAATCTGCGACATTACCATATCGGTCACATCACGCGAAATATAACGTCGTGCCCCACCTTCGAACTTACCCTTTTGAAAATGCGTATAATATATGCCGAGTGTGCCGATTGTTCGATCATCGTCGGTAATTCCGGCATCGCTATGAAATGCCAATGCGAGGTCTATCGGCACACCGAGACCTTCGCGTTTCGGCAATCGATCGGAGCCACCCATCAAAGCGTTTACCCACTCGCCACGCGACATATAATCATCCTTGTAGTCGTTGCAGTTGCGTTGCGGATTATAGACCGACTCATCAAATCCCGCCCACTGCAACCAATAACGTGCGCCCTCGCAATAGCGTGCCATTCCACTCGTCACCGGCGTATAATCGGCACCTGCAACGCGCAACGAATCGCATACAGTACGGGCGATATTTCCTCTACCGCCACCTATCTTAACCGCATCGGCACAAACCGTTCCGCGCGATGCCGAACGATTTGACAGCGAGACAATCGACGGCTGTTCACCCTCCTTAAAAGTAAAAGTTCCGATGTATATCCACGTACCACCACCAATGAGTTGATTGACCTGCACACGACTCTCACCGCCAGCATGACGCACCGTATAGGTTGCATCCGACGCACTGTCGCGAAACGTTCGATATGCTACATACACGGCATAATCGCCCGTGCGTGGAATCGCAACAGACCACTCTGCCACACTTTCGCACTCCTCTCCTACGGCCGTTTTAGCAATACGACATGAGCCGTGCGCGAATGGATTTTCGCCCGAAAGATAGGTTTGCTGTTTATGGGCAAAACCCTCATCAAACGTGCGCCACAGATGTTCGCCCGAGTAGTCGCGATATGACGAACATATATCTACCGAGCGTTCGTTATCGGCAATGACCTCCTCGGTCTGGAAATCGCGCTCACGAGGAAGCATCACGGTTGCACCTGCATTTTCGAGCATCGGCACAAGATATGGCAACACATAACTCTGCGTAAACAGATCCTCGACAGTTTGCCACAGCAACGGACGCTGCCAGCGCCACTCGTTACGCGACGTATCGAAAAATCGTCCATGACTTTGCCACAAAGCAATATGGCGGTCGGCCAAACCGGATGTCACCTCATAAGGTCGCTCACGACGCACCAACTGTCCACCCTTCGAGCCGTTCATAAACGGTTTTATGCCCTTGACGGACGAACGATAATAGCGCGGTATGAGGTTTTGCAGTGGCTGACCGTCAGCAATAATCTCTATTTTCTTGGCTCGCCAATCGGCCGGCAACAACTCTCGCACCGAGTCGTTGAGTGCGGCAAGTCGCTCTTCGCGCACCGGATAGTAGGACATGGTTATTGACGTCGTAATACGCACCACACCACCCTTTACTGCAATCGAAGACACCCGAACTGGACAAGAACGTACCTCACGCTGAGCCACACGGGTCAGCATTCGACCGATATCCATTTTCAAAGAGTCAATATGCGGATGTACGGCAGCACGCGCAACCGAATTGCCAAACATCGACAGTACCAAACATACAGCCGACACTATATTTATAAATAGAGACTTTTTCACGTTACAAAGATAACATTTGCTCATCGAAGCGCAAAACAAAATGAAGGGTTTTCGCGTGACAATTCACTACACGATATGAAAGATGACAATTTTTTAAATTATATTTGCACTATGAAGTTCGTTTCAGCCATACATAACCTGCTCCTTGTCGCCCTCGCGATAGCTACGAGTGTGGCCTGTCGCGACTACACTCCACCGAGCGAATCAACACTTGCCGTCCGAAATGCCGACATTGCCACCATTCGCAACGCATGTCAAGTGGCACCAATAACATTTGACAACGATGCCGTAATTGCAGGTCGCGTTACAACGACAGACCGTGCAGGCAACTTCCAACGTTCCCTCTTCGTGGAGGACACAACGGGTGGCGCGGAGATTATGGTCGGCATGTACGACCTACACTGCAAATATCCGCTCGGAACGATGCTCTCCATTAAATTGCGTGGCACAACAGCCTACGTCATAGGCGGCGTTCTGCAAATCGGGCTGAAAGCAGAATCATACTCCTACCACGAGGTTGATTACTTCTACTCCGAAGCCGTTGCCGACCGACATATCGGCAGAGGTACGGATATTGTTGCAATCGAGCCAATGGTATGTCGTATCAGCACTCTCGACTCATCGTGTTGTGGACGACTTGTTGCCATTGATGCATTGCAACACTCCCCGCTTGACGAACGCGATGGAATCACGACTATCGGATTTCATCGTTTTACAGACGCCGATGGCGGCGAAGTATATATGCATATCAGCGAACGTGCCGATTTTGCAACGGAGCAACTCCCCAACGGACTAACTCACATAATCGGCATTCTACACTATGGCGATGTTGGCTATGGTGTAGGCGACAAATATTACATCAAACCAAGAACCAAAGATGATATTCTTGTTGAGTATAATCCTGATTAGCGCCATTGCAGCGGTTGGTTGCAGCACGCCGCCTGCTTATGGTGAGTATGATAGTGGTGTTAGTATAGCCTATCTGAAATCGCTATGTCGCGGTAGTTCGTACGACATAACCGATGACATTACGATATGTGGCACTGTGATAGCAAACGACCACCTCGGCGAGTTCTACAAGAGCATCGTCATTGCCGACGACAGCGGAGGCATCGAGGTCGCCATCGACAAACGCGACATATACCTCGACCTTCCCATACACTCGCGCATCACCATATTTTGCAGTGGACTCTCACTCGGCCGACTTGGTGGCAAAATCGAATTGGGTGCGCATCCGACAGGCGACTTTCCGGTGGACGGCATACCTGCCGACAAATTCTCCAAATACTTCAAAACCGAAGCCGGTGGCACCAACACTACACCCATCGAGCACACCATATCCGGACTTAAACCCACCGACATATCATCGTATGTACTCTTACGCAATCTACGCATATCGGGTGAGTTGCCCGATGCTTGGTGCGCAGTCGAAAATGGCGAGTACATAGATACAACCCACATACTCGAAGATGCCGACGGCTTTACACTACCATTACGCGTTCGCTCTTCGTGTTCGTATGCCGGAATGCCGACACCCAAAGGGCCGTTCGACATAGCAGGCATCATCGACTACTCCGACAATACGTATTATCTGCGCATAACAAACTACGCCATATCAGAAAAGAGATAGGGTGTCCGACATCGTCGAACACCCCACCATCACATTAGCGACTATTCACTACCTGACATCCATCAACGAATAGTCGTAATCCTCCGTAATGGTCGTAGCCGAATAGACATGACCGAACTTGTCAGTCGCCTCGACACGTACCTTCGCATTCTTGTTTTTCAGCGTATATTTATAGAGGTGGAAACAGCTTGTGAAGTAACTGCCGCGCGAACGATTCTTGATACCAACCAAATAGCCGATAGCCCACCAATCTTGGCTCGACTTAACCGATGGCTTGGTCGGATTGTCAATACCCGTTCCCTTTGTCGGAGTCTCCTTCTTATAGGCAATCTTCGTCATTTCGCCCGAATATACGCCATCCTCGTACACCTTGATCTTCCACGATGGGTCGGCATTAAATACGTTCGCAAGCAGAACTCCGTCACCGTGTTGCTGCTCGAAGTACTCATTCGGGCCACCACTCTTATGGTTACCGCGATAGAGGCGAATCTGGTACGAAACATCATCCATATACGTATTCACACCCTTGTAGTACCAATTCTTGATGGTATTGCCCTCGATATCATAAACGCCGTAACCGTTAGGCGAACCGTCGCCATTAACATTTGCATTCCACCATGCGCCACAAACCGCTGCGTGAACATGCTCGTAAACGCCACTCGACAACGTCGGCTCATTACGCATATAATGCGTATGACCCGACATAATATGCGCCTCTTGATACTCGGCAAGCATCTTGATAACCTTCTGCACGTTTGCATCCGACGAATTCACAATCGGAATATGTACGCACAAGATTACCAACTTGTCCTTCGGAACAAACGACAAATCCTGGCGCAACCACTCAACCTGCTCGTTGGAGAATGTCAGTTTATATCCGCCACCTTTGTTATAATTCGTCCACTGCATATCGCGCATCGAGATAATATGTGCATCGGAGCGATTCCACGAATGGTTAATCGGGCCAAAGATACTCTCAAACTCACGCTGCGCCTTGATATTCGGCGTACTGCTCGTCTCATCAGCTTCAAGTGGAGAGGATGGATTGAAATAGGTATAGTCGTGATTACCCATCGTCTGGAATATAGGTATCGACATCTTATCCATCGACATATGATCACGCATATAAGGCATATTTGGCGACGTATCGGACGAATCGCCGGAAGAGACAATATCACCCAACGTAACGCCATAGCACGACCACGCCTTTGTCGCAACATGCTCCCTAATATCGGGCGCTGTCTCGTTTACAAAACGACTACGCTGAGCGGAGTTAGCACACTGAGGATCGGCCAAACAGAAGAGCGAAAAGCGGCTCTCCTTACCTTCGTTATTCTTGACGAGTTTGAAGTTATAGACACGCGTCGATTCATCGTACTTCGTATAGAACTGTGGGTGTCCACTTTGGTTGGTCGTTACGCGACAATCTGCCGGAAGAGAATAATATATATACCAAGTATCGATATGAGGCGTCAACGAGTAGTAACCTTGCGAGTTGGTCTGTACGACCGTGAAGCCGTCCGAAACCGATACGCCAACTGCCGGTTTACCATCCGAATATGTAATTGTACCTCGAACGACCGAACTATCTTCCGGTTCTTCTTCCGGTTTTTCTTCCGGAATGTCGCAATAGTACTCACCATCCTTCAAACCATCTTTCTGCGAAACGCGCTCGAAATCATCAACCGAAAGCGAAACCGAATATACTCCGCCAGCTTCCATTTTTTCGGTCGGTTTATAGCAGAAGGTATATACACCGGCATCCGTCTCTACGTCATATAAGACATTGCCAATTGCGGCATTGAAGTTCAACGGTGCGACAAACACCCAACCATCCGATGATACTGTTTTGGAAGGATATGGATAATTGAGCGTAACGCTCCTGCCATCCGTAACACCGATTGCACCTGTCGCGAGATTAATCTCGCCCTCACCCGTCAAGCCGAATCGCTCGACCGACATCACAACCGAACGGATTTCACGCTCTTCGTGCAGACGAACATCAAAGCGAATAATCGAGCCAATGGGCGCAAACTCAAACGTTGCATTATCCTTCGTCGTGCCAAAAAGAATCAATTTGTCTTTAATATTCACGCCGCGAGCAGATGAATGGGTCTGCACCTCCGGAATTGTAGCCATCACTCTTGCCGACGAAGTGACACTTGCCGACGAATAAGGATAGACACCATAAATCGGAATCGAGCCGGTATTCATGCTACCGGTAAATGTCGCCAACACATTTCCATCACCTTCGGACAACGTAAATTGTGCGCTCTGCGCACGATTCGTCAGCAACAGTTCATCCGTTGCACTCCAATACATCGTAGCCGAATCATCTTTGCCGACAACGGCGCTTACGCGAGTCACATTATCAATCTTGGCAACAATAGATGTAAGTTCGGACGGAGTCGAGATGTTCACATCGTCACCACCACCATCGTCAGGCAGATTGTTCGGTTGCTCGCAACCGCCCGCCAAGAGTGTCAGGGCGATTGTCGCAAACCATAATTTTCGCAATTTAAGCATATTATTCACTATTTTTGGGTCATCAACGTATAATCGTAATCCTTCATTACACTCGTTTCCGTATATTTCGTACCGAACCTATCGGTCGCCACAACCTTAACGGAAGCGTTCTTATTCTTCAACGTGTACTTGTAGAGGTGGAAACTATTGGTCAGATAGTTTGCTCGCGTACCACCAACATGACCACGACCCACAACACCGATATGGTAACCAATAGCCCACCAATCCTGCGTCGATGCAGTCGATGGTTTTGTCGGATTAGACTCACTCGTACCTGCGGCAGGAGTTTCCTTCTTATTCGACATACGAGTCATCTTACCCGAATATGCTCCATCCTCATACACTTCAACAACCCAATTCGAGTCTGCATTAAAGACATTGGCAAGAAGAACGCCTGCGCCATGCTGCAACTGAATATACTCATGCTCACCTCCCGAACGATGGTTGCCAGGATAGAGTCGCATTTGATAATCGCGAGATTTCATTCCGGTATTCACGCCCTTGTAGTACCAATTTTTAATGGTATTACCCTCGATATCGTAAACACCATAGCCATTAGGAACACCATCACCATTAGTATTCGAATACCACCATGTACCGCACACTGCACCGTGAACGTGCTCATAAACGCCACTCGACAGCGATGGTTCGTTACGCGTATAGTGCGTGTGACCAGACATAATGTGCGCCTCGTCGTACTTTGCAAGCAACGAAATTACGTTACGAACATTGGTACCCGTCGAATTTAAAAGCGGAATATGCACACACAAGATAACAAGTTTATCCTTCGGAACAAACGACAAATCCTGTTTAAGCCACTCGTACTGCTCATTGGTAAATGCCAACGAATATTTAGCAGCATCGGTTGTGCTCGTCCATTGCATATCTCGCATACATACGATATGTACATCACCACGATTCCACGAATAGTCAATCGGACCAAAGACCTTCTCGAACTCGCGCTGCGCCTTCATATTGTAAGTACTGCTAGTCTCGTCGGCCGCAATTGCCTGGCCCGACTTAAAGTAGGTATAGTCGTGATTACCCATTGTCTGGAATATAGGCATACCCGCATTGTTTACATGCATATGGTCGCGCAAGTAAGGCATCTGGGCCACACAGTTACGGCCACCCTCCGAATATGCAACATCTCCCAGCGTTACACCGTAGCAAGGAACTCCCTTCGATGCCGAATGCGACTTCAAATCAGGCAGACACTCGTTCTTGAAACGCGAACGCTGCGTCGAGTCCTTACACTGTGGGTCGGCCAGACAGAAGAGTGCAAACTTATTCTCTGCGCCACCCGCCAATTTCTTCAAAGTAAAGTCATACTTGCTTACATTCTTTTCGTACTTCTGGAAGAATGCCGGCTGGCCATAGTTATTAATCGGCACCTCACAATCGGACGGAACAGAAATGTAGATATACCAACAATCCTTATGTGCAACAAGCTCATAGTAACCATTGCTCGATGTTTGTACAGCAGTAAAGCCGTCACTCACAACAACACCCGACAACGGCGTGCCGTTTTCGTCGCAAACGTGGCCATAGACAACATTGTCCATAACAGCCGATGGCGAACATACACGAACGTCGTTCAAGCAGAAGCGCGACTGTGCTTCGCCACCGCTCTTGAACTGAATCTTATCGCCAGCGCTTGCGTTCTCAAACTCGACTTCGAATTCGCCCCATCCAGGGATATTACGCATACCGCCAATCTCGACCTTCTTCGTTGCCTTCTCGCTGCCCGTCGTACCATCAATCAGATTGACATAAATGTACGAAGTCTGCGGAGTAGACTTATCGTCCACATACGGACACGCCTTGAACGAAACCTGGAACTTGGTCTTCGCATCCTTCACGTTCAGCATTGCCGGCGTCGTAATATAACCTCCGGCAGAAGTCGTACCGAGTTTCAAATAGCCCTGATTCGAAATAGCATTCTTGCTCTCCCAACCGGTGAGATTGAACAACGAAATCACCTTATCCGAATATGCGGTGAGTGCATATCCATCGGTTGACGGCATAACAACATTGCTACTCGATATCGACTCCGACAACGCATTCGGCGCATAGGTCTTAGTCGAATTTACATTCAGTTTGGTACTAACCGCCATATTGATATAGTCACCGCCCCAACATACCTCGTCGAAATCGGCAAACAACACCTCGCCCTCCTGCTTAGAACCGTCTTCAAGCGTACGAACAGCCACAGGCGTAGAGATAACACCCGCAAGCGACTTAACCGTAGCATAGTAGGTTGTTCCCGGATTCAGATATGAGAATGTGAAACGTGCCGGCCATGCACCTACATAGTTACCCGAGCCGACAATCGTCGTATAGGACTGCACCAAATTCGAGCAAGCCGCATCACGATACAGGCTGACGGTATATTTACGCGACGACTGCGCAACCTCTTCCCACTCGATAGTCACAGCACGACGAGTCGATGCAATATGCTCAACAAACGGAACATCCGTAGCCACCGTCTCCTCATAAGCGACGAACTCTACCTTAATATCATCGACACAAATACGGTTATTCTTCGAAGCAACCGAAGCCGCAGCACCGTGAACGATGATACGCGATTCAGGCGTTACGCCACTCAACTCGACGGTGTAGGTATTCCACTTCAAGTCGCTGCTGATTGTAAAGGTCTTCTGCGCAACCGTTGTTTCGCCGGTCAATCGCCAAGTGCTATTGATTGAGCCACCTTGAACAGCCGTAACACCTACCGTACAATCGTCATCGCAAGATGACGTTCCATAAGCACACGCTTTAAACGAGACTCGAACGGTTGCCTTGCCGAGCAATGCGGAGAGTTGCGGTGTAACAATACCACAACGTACACCCGTTGCACCGAGTTTCAAATAACCCGGACGAGCCAAAGCCGTCGAAGATGTTGACGAAGTGCTATCATCCGCCGGATTACGCCAATAAGCCCATGCCGACAGACCTAAACTTTCGATGAGCTCCGGAGTTTTGTACGTCGTAAAGAGATTTTGCTCACGGTCACGCTTGGTATATTTGTACGAAGTCTGACTCGACGAACGATAATCGCCCCACGCCGTAGCATTGTTGATATTCTTCACTGCTGTATAATCAGACGGAACATATCCGGCCGAAAGCGTCGTAATATCGCCATTCCACACAAGCTTACCAAAGTTCTCAAAGATGATTATATCACCAGCCTGACGAGCCGACGAAACAACCTCCTTACAATCTACCGGAGCCGTCACAAACGACATCATCTCCGAAGTGGTTGATTTAGTGATATTCTTAACCTGTACCTTATAAAGCGTATTCGGAGTAAGTCCCGAAAATACAAATCGTGGAGGACAAGTCGGATTGCTTGCCGAATATGGGAAGAGCGCGTTATTAGTAATACACTTGCTATCGTCCGGCTGCCAAGCGACAAGCAATTGCCCCATCTCGTCATAGAGATAGAGCTCGTATTTATCAGCGACATCCGCCGAATAGTCGGCCGGGAAACCATACGACGACCAACCCACCGAAAGCGTCGTATCGGAAGCACGAATCAGGCGAACGGTCAGCGCCGAAGCATTACTCTTGAAGAAGTATTTGCCATCGGCGAGTTGGCTCTCCGACGAAACCTTTTCAAACGCAGCAATATTGAGCGGGAACGTATATACATAGCCCGGCAACATCGCTTTGCTCGGACGACGGCAGAATGTATAGACACCTTTATCGGTAGTTACATCAAAATAGACTTTACCCGAAGTGGTCGTAAAATCAATCGGAGCAACCAAAGCCCAACCATCCGACGTGGTTGTTACAGTTGGTTCAGCATAAACGAGCGTAACCTCACGCTTATCGACTGCACCCAAAGTACGAGATTGCAAATCGACCTTACCCGTACCACTCAAATAACCATCCTCGACACGCATCTTTACAGACGAAATCACCTCCTTCTCAGGAACCGTAACAGCAAAACGCGCGATAGAGGCAACCGTACGGAACGCAAAGTTTGTAGCGTTGGTTGTCGAGCCCACCATAAGGTTACGACTCTCAACATTCACATCCGCAGCAGGCGTATATACCTGTACGGGAGGCAACGTCACCTTCATATCCTGACCATCAATCTCCACCGCCGAAGCCGGATACACGGCATACATCGACTGCGAGAGCGAAACTATCGAGCCAGAGAAAACGCCATGCTGCGTATCAGCACCCGATTTGAGCTTAAATTCAGCAGCAGCCGCAAGGTCGGTCACAACAATACAATCGTCCGGACTCCACAACATACGAATTGAACCATCTGCGCCGGTCTCGGCATAGGTTCTGCTCAAATCGTCATTGATATAGCCATCAATCGTTGTGATGGTCATGCCATCCACCGAATCAATCTGCTCGTCAATATGCGAGCATGCAACGGTAAAAAGTACCGCAAAAATCGTCGAAAGCAAAACAAATCTCTTCATAACTTTTTCTCCTTTCTACCACATGGTGCCACCATTTTCATAATCCATTTCGTTTTCGTCGGAACCCTCAAAGCCATGTTCCAAACGGATGTTTAACACGCGAAGTGTCGGATACTTGTAGCAATTCATAAGTTTTATTATTTTTTTATTATTTTTTTATTCTATCTATTCTAATTATTAATCGTTTGCGTTCTCGCGCATACATACAATGCGCGCATAAACGTACAAAGATACATATTTTTTGTATATTTGCAACGTTCAAAAAGCAAAAAACATTGAAAGAGATGAAAAACGCATATATATTTCCGGGACAAGGCGCACAATTCTCAGGCATGGGCAAAGAGCTATATGAAGCATCCGACGTTGCACGTACACTCTTCGAACGCGCTAACGACATTCTCGGATTCCGCATAACGGACATCATGTTTGAAGGCTCTGCCGACGAGCTTCGACAGACCGCCGTAACGCAACCGGCCGTATTTCTCCATTCGGTAATTCTTGGCTCAACGCTCGGCATCAAGCCCGATGCTGTGGCAGGCCATTCGCTCGGCGAATTTTCAGCACTCGTCACCTCCGGCGCATTGTCATTTGATGATGGTCTGCGATTGGTTGCAAAACGTGCGGCAGCAATGCAGCGTGCCTGCGAAATCGAAGCCGGAACAATGGCCGCAGTGATCAACCTTGCCGACGAAATAACAGAGCGCGTTTGCGAACAGACAGAAGGCATTGTCGTTGCTGCCAACTACAATTGCCCGGGACAGTTGGTTATCTCGGGCAGTATTGCCGCTGTGGATGCCGCATGCGTTGCACTGAAAGCAGCGGGCGCACGTCGTGCACTCATCCTGCCGGTAGGCGGGGCATTCCACTCACCACTCATGGAACCGGCTCGCAAGGAGTTGGAGCAGGCAATCAGCGAGGCAACATTCTCGATTCCCGTCTGCCCTATATATCAAAACGTGGACGCTCGCCCACACACCGACCCAGAGGAGATTAAGCAAAATCTCATCGCACAACTTACCGCTCCGGTACGATGGACACAAAGCATCCGCAATATGATATCGGACGGCATCAACAACTTTACAGAGTTGGGCCCTGGTACAGTTTTGCAAGGCTTAATTCGCAAGACAGATTCTAACGTTAATGCCACATCACAGGCAAGTCTTTAATATTTTTTATTATTTTTTTGAAAAAATTAAATAAGAAGTGGGATATTTCCACTTCTTTTTGTATATTTGCATTACAGAAACGAATTATTGTAAGGTAAAATGAGCTCTCTAATAGATTTTTTCAACAACCAAGAGACCGAAAACAAAGGTCTTTTGCACAAAAATAACCTCATCAAGCGTAGCGTTATCGCCTACATGGCCGTAAACGGCGAATCGACGTTGGCAGAACTCACCAAAGAGCTGCGAATCAGCATCCCGACCATCACCAAACTCGTTCAAGAGTTGGTCGAGGAGAATATCGTGACCGACCTCGGCAAGGTGGAAACTCCGGGCGGACGACGCCCGAACGTCTTTGGCCTGACCAACACAACAATCTATTTCGCCGGCATAAACGTCGGCCGCGATCGTATGACATTTGTCATCACCGACCTGCAAAACAACATTATTCAGGAGGTGGTCGATGATTCGTTCGAGTTGAACGACCGTACACAGTGCCTCGACAAGATTTGTGACAACATCGAACACTTTATCAACAACTGCGGTATCGACAAGAGTCACATTTTGGGCGTCGGCGTCTGCATCGTGGGTCGCGTTAATACACATCAAGGACGTTCGTACAAATATTTTACGAGCATAGAAGAGTCGTTGCGCGAAATCATCGAGAAGCGAATCGGCATCCGCGTACTCGTAGAGAATGACACTCGTTCACGCTGTTACGCCGAGTACACCTGTGGTCGTTCGAAGGACGAGAGCAACGTATTGTATCTGCATTTGGGCTTGGGTGTCGCAATCGGTATTGTCGTAAACGGCAAACTCTTCTACGGCAAAAACGGTTTTGCAGGCGAGTTCGGCCACATCCCATTCTTCAATAACGAAAAGATATGTTTCTGTGGCAAAAAGGGCTGCTTGGAGACCGAGGTGTCGGGTATCGCAATCGAGGAGAAGATGAGCGAGCTCGTAAAGAATGGCGCAAACACTATCCTACGACCAAAATACGAGCGTCAGGAGAGCATCCATATCAACGATATCATCGCTGCGGCACGCAACGACGACAACCTCTCAATTGAGCTTATTGAGGAGGCTGGCGAAAAAATCGGCAAGGCGGTTGCAATCTTGATCAACATTTTCAATCCGGAGACGGTTATCGTCGGAGGAAATCTCGCCGCCGCAGGCGACTACATTATGCTACCACTCAAATCGGCAACCAACAAATACTCGCTCAACCTCGTTTACAAGGATACAAAATTCCGACTCTCGAAGATGAGCGACAACGCTCCGGCGTGGGGTGTGGCAATGCTTATTCGCAACCAGATTATCGGTTTGTAAACAAGCGCGTTAAGCATGGTATTGCGCGGAGATATATGCACACTGCGTAGTGTCGAATCGAAAGATATCGACACTATTCTTTTATGGGAAAACGACCCCGCAGTGGCTTCGTTCAGCGCGCCTCACGAGCCATACTCACGCTACGACATCGAGCAATTCGTTCGTACCCAACAGCAAGGATTTTTCATAAACGGGCAGTTGCGACTAATGATTGAGGTTAAGGGGTTGGTGGTTGGCGCCATCGACCTATTCGACTACAACGGATGGCAGGCAGAGGTCGGTGTGCTGATATACAACGAGCAGCATCGTAACAAGGGATATGCAAGCGCAGCATTGCAAATAGTGACAGACCATGCAGACGAGATGCAGATTCGACGCCTGAAAGCTGTTGTCGATACAGAGAATCTGCCGAGTCGCACGCTCTTTGAGCGTTGCGGATTTGTAAAAACGGACAATTTTACCTACATTTGTAATATGAAACGAATTATTGCACCTTCGATACTTTCGGCCGATTTCGGCAATCTCGAACGCGATATACGAATGCTCGACGAGTCGCGTGCCGAGTGGGTACACGTCGATGTCATGGACGGAGTGTTTGTTCCGAACATTTCGTTCGGCTTTCCGGTACTCAAACCTGTACGCCAGGCAACCAAAAAGATTGTCGATACGCATCTTATGATTTGCAATCCGATTCGCTACGTGAAGCGCTTTGTCGAGGCGGGTTCCGACTACGTTACCTTCCACTACGAGGCAACAGACGATATCGATGGTTGCATTGATGCGATTCACGCCGCAGGAGCAAAAGCGGGTATCAGCATCAAGCCGGCAACCGACGTTCGCATCATCGAAAAGTGGTTGGCAAAGCTCGACCTGGTACTCATAATGAGCGTCGAGCCTGGATTTGGCGGTCAATCGTTCATCCCTTCATCGTTAGAGAAAGTTCGCACGTTGCGCGAGATGATCGACACTTGCGGAGCCGACTGCCTGATTGAAATCGACGGCGGCATCTCCGAAAAGAATGCCGGCGAAATCTTCACAGCAGGAGCAGATGTATTGGTTGCCGGTTCATCGGTCTTCGGTGCCGAAGACCAAAAGCAGGCAATCGTAAAAATGTTGGAAGCAAAATGATTTCGATAGATAATCTCTCGGTCAGCTACGGCGGTTGGACCCTCTTCGACCAAATATCGTTCCTCATCAATCCGAAAGACCGCATCGGTCTGGTCGGAAAGAACGGAGCCGGCAAGACCACCATACTCAAACTTATCGTCGGACTGCAACAGCCGACCTCGGGAGCCGTTACACGCAATAGTGAATGTACGATAGGCTACCTACCTCAACAGATGCAGGTAGCCGACACCACTACCCTGCTTGCAGAGACAGCAAAAGCATTCGAGGAGGTATTGGCTATTGAGGCAGAGATTGGTGCGCTTACAGATGAGATTGCAGCACGTACGGATTACGAATCAGAGGAGTACGAAAAATTACTACATCGGCTCAACGACGCCAATGACCGCTATCACATCCTGGGTGGCGATACCCGCGATGCAGATATCGAAAAGACGCTGCTCGGCCTGGGATTTCGTCGCGATGAGTTCGACAAGCCGACAAGCACCTTTTCCGGAGGTTGGCGCATGCGTATCGAGTTGGCGAAGTTATTGCTGCGCCGCCCATCGATTTTCCTGCTCGACGAGCCAACCAACCACCTCGACATCGAGTCAATACAGTGGTTGGAGGAGTATCTGAAAAACTACAACGGAGCGGTGCTGCTTATCTCGCACGACCGCGCTTTTTTGGATAACGTCACAAATCGCACCATCGAGTTGTCGCTCGGCAAGATATACGACTACAAGGTGCCATATTCGCAATTTGTCACGTTGCGCGCCGAACGTCGCGCCCAACAACTCGCAGCATATCAGAATCAGCAGCGACTCATCGAGAAGAGCGAGGAGTTTATCGAAAAATTTCGTTACAAGCCAACCAAGTCGAATCAAGTGCAGTCGCGCATAAAGCAACTCGACAAATTGGAGCGTATCGAGGTCGAGGAGGAGGATTTGGCGACGCTCAACATCAAATTTCCACCGGCGCCACGTTCCGGACAGATTGTCGCCGAAATAAAGGAGGTAGGCAAATCGTTTGGAGCCCACCACGTCTTTTCGGGAGCAGATTTCACCATTTTGAAAGGCGACAAAATCGCTCTCGTCGGACGAAACGGCGAAGGCAAAACCACACTCGCGAGGATACTCATTGGCGAGTTGGCACCAACAGAGGGAAATATCCGTATCGGCGCTAATGTAAGCATTGGATATTATGCACAAAATCAAGACGATTTGATGAACGGCGACTTTACCGTCTATGACACGCTGGACCGCGTGGCGGTGGGTGATATTCGTACACGTCTGCGCGATATTCTGGGAGCATTCCTCTTCCGAGGCGAGGATGTGGAAAAGAAGGTAAAGGTACTATCCGGTGGCGAGCGTTCGCGTCTGGCAATGGCACGTATGATGCTCGAACCACACAATCTGCTGGTACTTGACGAGCCGACCAACCATATGGATATGCGCTCGAAAGATATTCTTAAAGAGGCGCTTAAAAAGTTTGACGGTACGGTTGTGGTTGTATCGCACGACCGCGAATTTTTGGATGGCATTGTAGATAAGGTCTATGAGTTCCGCGACGGTGGCGTACGCGAATATCTGGGTGGCATATACTACTTCCTTGAAAAACGCAAATTGGAGGATTTGCGCGAGGTTGAACGCAAGACGGTGACTGTTGAAACAGCATCAACGACAAAGCAACCGACAACCGGAAAACTATCCTACGAGCAGAAGAAAGAGCAAGAACGACTCATTCGCAAGCATCGCAAAGCAGTCGAGCAGATTGAGGCAGACCTCGCTACCATCGAGGGGCAGATTGCCGAATGGGATGCAAAATTTGCCTCCACAACCGAGTATAACGCTGAGGACTACAAAGTGTACGACGAGTTGAAACAACGCTACGACCACATGATGCACGAATGGGAGAAGGCTTCCTACGAATTGGAGGTCGTAGAGGAGGGCTTATAAGATATTTTTACTACTTTTGACGAAAGAAAAATTCACAAACAATGGAAAAGAGCAATATCGTATTCGGCATACGTCCGGTAGCCGAGGCAATTGAATCGGGCAAACAGATTGAGAAGATTTACGTTCGCCGCGGCGCGGAGGGACAACTTATGACCGACCTGCGCGATTTATGCTATCGTCACCGTCTGCGCGTGCAGGAGGTGCCGGTCGAGAAGTTGAACCGCCTTACACGCGGCAACCATCAAGGCGTCATTGCACAGATAGCCGAAATCGAATATGTCGAGGTAAACGACATTTTGGAGCGTGTACCGGAGGATGAAACACCTCTTATCGTCCTATTCGATGGCGTGACAGACGTTCGCAACTTCGGAGGCATTGCCCGCTCGGCAGAATGTGCCGGAGCACACGGCATCATCACCTCGCTCAAAAGTTCTGCGCCGGTAAATGCCGAAGCAATGAAATCGTCGGCAGGAGCACTCACCCGCATTCCGGTATGCCGTGTCGGCTCGGTACGCAATACTCTCAAAGCGTTACAGGCTGAGGGTTTTCAAGTTGTTGCAGCAACTGAGCACAGCCGCAAACTAATGTACGATGCCGATCTACGACGTCCGACCGTTATCGTCATGGGCTCGGAGGAGAAGGGCATATCGAAAGAGGTTCTGAAATTGTGCGACGAGCAGTTGGCAATCCCGATGATTGGCGCAATAGAGTCGCTCAATGTTGCAGCAGCCGCAGCAATTATGCTCTTCGAAGTAGTACGCCAGCGAATCGGCGACTAATATGCTGTCGAAATACGTTCACGAAAGATTGGGTGTCGTCACCCTGTCGCAAAGCCGACGCACGGTGCGCATATCCATATCCATACGGCCATCAGGCGAAATACGTTTGTCGTACCCCACATCGGTAAGTACTCGACGGGCGTTGGCGTTCTTGGATTCACGTGAGGAGTGGGCGCTGCAAGCAAAGGAGAAGATGAGACAATGCGCAGCCAGCTCCTCGCAACCACACTCGCCAGAAGAGATTGAACTGTTGCGCGCCGAAGCAAAGCGCACGTTGCCGGCACGCGTGGCAGAACTCGCCTCGCAATACGGCTTTCGATACGGACGCATCACCATTCGTAGCACACGTTCGAAGTGGGGATGTTGCACCGCAGATAACAATCTGTCGTTATCGCTATTTTTAATGACCCTGCCCGACTATTTACGTGATTTCGTCCTGCTTCACGAGTTATGCCATACGGTGCATCACAACCACTCGGCGGCATTTCACGCATTGCTCAACACCTGCACTTGCGGTCGCGAACAAGAGTTGCGCAAAGAGTTGCGCACTTACAGGCCTCAATAAACATATAGACAATGAAAATTCGTCCGGCACAACCATCAGACATCGAACAGATTATGTGCATCATCACCGACGCACAGCTCTTTCTGCGCGACTGCGGCGTTGACCAATGGCAAGATGGCTACCCGACAATCGAGATTATCGAGGCGGACATCGAGCAAGGTTATTTGTATGTTGCAGAAAACAACTCCGCAGAGGTGCTTGCTTGTGCTGCAATATCGTTTGACGGCGAACCAACGTACAACATTATCCATAACGGCGAGTGGCCGAACGACGAGCCGTATGCCGTAATTCACCGCATGGCGATACGCGCCACGATGCGTGGCAAAGGAGTTGCAAAAGCAATATTTGGGTTTGCCGAGGAGTTGTGTCGCGAGCGCGACATACAAAATATTCGAGTTGATACGCACGCCGACAATCGCGTGATGCAACACACTCTCTCACGACTCGGGTATAATCGCACAGGCGAAATCACCCTCACATCGGGTGCTCCGCGCACGGCATACATCAAAATTCTGGATTAGAACAACTTTTTCTTCGAAGTTGTTACGACAAAATCTTTCAGATAGAAGGGCTCAAAGTAGGCAACATCCACAAAGTCGCCCGCATCGAATGCTCGTTGAGCCAGACGAGCCATGCCGCGCACCGACGGTGTGACATCTATCAGCGTTGCGCCCGAAAGCACCTCGGCACACTTCGCAGCACCATTACCGAAGATTACAAACTGTGTATTGGCGCGATATTGAGCAAAACTCTCCTCGCCGACAACCTCCGCCATAACCTCGCTACGCGCCGCGCCGGCCGAGTTGAACACCTGCGCATAGACCTCCATACGACGCGCATCGACCATCGGGCATAGTAACACATCATCCCAATTCTCAACATCGATAATACCAGCATCGTAATCCTCGCGAGCCACCGCAGCCAACGCCTCCAACGAACCAATAGCAATCAGCGGACACGACAATCCATAACACAGACCCTTGGCGAACGACACACCGATACGCAAACCGGTATAGGAGCCCGGACCTTTACCGACAGCCACAGCATCAATATCTTCGGGCGAGATTCCCGTCTGCGTGAAGAGTTCATCGACGAAAACACCCACTTTCTTGGCGTGGTCGCGGCCCGAATCGCTCTCGCGCAATGAAACAAGTTCGCCATCGCGAACCAAGCCAACCGAACAGATATCCGTACCGGTCTCTATGCATAAAATAAGTGCCATACTCCTCCCCTTTTCAGATTACTTGTATCGCTTCATCGCCTGATCCATCTCGCGTTTAGCATCGTTTGCCTTCAAATACTCGCGCTTGTCGTACGCCTTACGACCACGTGCCAGACCGATGACAATCTTCGCCAATCCACGTTCACTCAAAAACAATCGCAGACCGACAATCGTAAGGCCTGCATCCTGTGCCGAGCGCGACAATTTAGCAAGTTCGCGCGCCGTGAGCAGCAATTTGCGGTCACGTTTCGGCACGTGATTATTGCACGTTCCCCACGAGTACTCAGCGATATTCACGCCACGAATCCACAACTCGCCATCTTGAAAATAGCAATAACTATCGACCATCGACACCTTGCCCATTCTGATAGACTTAATCTCCGTACCGACCAACACCACACCGGCCGTGTACTCTTCGAGAATCTCGTAGTCGAAAGTCGCACGCTTGTTGCGAATATTTATGTTTTTGAAATCTGCCATAACGATTAATCGGATGCAAAGGTAACGATTTCAAATCAAAAACCGACACTTTGCGACGGATTATTAGCACCGCCCTCATCCACCAATTCAAATATTCTACACATCGCCGAGCCTGACACCCTCGAAAATAACATATTCGGCACGAGAATTGCTCCTTTCGGACACGAAGGGTGGTCGGTCAAGATAACTAAATCTTTTATCTTCGATATGTTTTACACATCTTTCTGTTTATTTTCTGTTTGCACACCGTATGCGTAGCGATACGCATACTCCCCGACCACCCCTTTTTTACGCAAATATATCTTCGCACAAAAAATTCGTATCGGTTCACACGACTATATCACGAGTCGTTGCAAACGCTTTGCCATCAACACTTTTGCGCGATTACAAGCTGTCAGTTGCTGCATAATCTCGCACTCCTCCTCTTCGCTCAATCCCTCTCGGCTCAAAGCAGCCTCCAACTCGCTGATGCGCTCGCTTAGAATTTTCGTTTTGAAGAGCATCAGCACCTTCGGAACACCATTCGCCAACATTTCCGACTCACTGCTTACGTGTACCTCCTTCTGCTCCCACAGTGCACTTTCGACATAGTTATCGTCCGCCGTAAGGATTTCAATTGTGGTATTGCACACATCCGGATTCGGGTGATTAATCAACTCCGACATCGACATATCGCTTTTATTAGCCATCGCTGCACGATATATCGAAAGAATCTCCTCATAAACCGCGTTTCCCAAATGCAGGCCATCCACTTCAAGCTCATCGAAAATCAGCGCGGCGACATTCATCGAAACGATATTGCGTCCCTCCTTCAAATCGAAACAACGGTCGCCATATTTGAGCAGGAAGTGCATAATTTCCGTTTCGAGCGTGTCGATAGTGCTTCCGATCGGAGTTTTGCCGATACGCTGATTATCCTCATCGGTCGCCGACGTCACACCGCCACCATGCGCGTACGTTTGACGGCTCAACTGTTGCTGGCGACGGATAAAATCTTCCGCCTCCTTATCGCCAACCGACATTATGCGCTTGCGTGCCACTTCGTTGATAATCAGATTTTCGTCCACATCCATCAATCGTGCACACTCCTTGATGAACATCGAGCGTTGAATGTTGTCCGGAATCTGTGCAATCGACTGTACCATATCGCCGACCACAGCCGAACGCTTTATCGGGTCATTGGCCGCATCTTCCAACAGCAGTTTTGCTTTGAACGTGATAAAGTTCTCCGCATTCTCGGCAATATATGCCTGTACCTCGCTTGCACTATGTGCGCGGGCGAACGAGTCGGGATCATCCTCCGGTGGAAGCAACACCACGCGGACATTCATACCCTCCTTCAAAATCATATCAATACCGCGCAACGAAGCGTGAATACCCGCCGAGTCGCCGTCGTATATAACGGTGATATTCTTCGTAAAACGACCGAGCAGTCGAATCTGCTCCGTGGTGAGCGACGTTCCCGACGATGCCACAACATTCTCGACACCCGATTGGTGCATCGAAATTACGTCGGTGTAGCCCTCGACCATAATCGCATAGTCGTGCTGCTGAATCGCCTTCTTGGCGAAGAACAGGCCGTAGAGTTCGTTTTTCTTGCTGTAAATCTCGCTTTCGGGCGAGTTCTGATACTTCGCGACGCTCTTGTCGGTACGCAAAGTGCGACCACCGAACGCTACGATTCGGCCCGAGATATTATGCACCGGAAACATCACGCGTTCGCGGAAACGGTCGAACAACTTTCCATCATTCTCGCGTTTGAGCGACAGTCCTGTCGAGAGCAGGAACTCCTCCTGATAGCCCGCCGTAAGGGCATCCTGCGTCATCTTGCCCCACTCGGACGGACACATACCGAGCCCGAATTTCTTGATTGTCGCATCCGAGAAACCACGTTTTTGGCGGAAATATGTCATACCGACACTCATTCCCTCGCTGCTTTGGTGCAGATACTCCGCAAAGTACTCCGCCGCCCACGAATTGAGCGTGAACATACTCTCGCGGTTGTTGTTGCGACGCACATCCTCCTCGGTCATCTCCTTTTCGCGCACCTCGATATTGTACTTCTTGGCGACGATTTTCAACGCCTCTGGATAGGTTATGTTCTCGTGTTCCATAACGAACGTAACGGCATTGCCGCCCTTACCGCAACCGAAACATTTATAAAAGCCCTTGCTCGGCGAGACAACGAACGACGGCGTCTTCTCGTTGTGGAACGGGCAGCACGCCTGATAGTTCACACCCTTGCGTTTGAGTGTGACGTAGTCGCTAATCACCTCGACGATATCCGCCGCGGCATAAATTCGGTCTATGGTTTCACGATCAATCATACGTGCAAAGATAACTATTTTCGTGGATAGTCTGCTCGTTTGCGAAAAATTTTATCCGCAAGGTTGCGATTTACTTATTTTATAAGTACTTTTACAAAAATTTTTTCGCAAGTAAATTTATACACTTTTCGACCTATATGAAACGTCTTTTCATTTTCGCACTCGTTGCGACGCTGTTCGTTGCTTGCTCAACCGACACGACGCAAGACCTTGCGCCGGAAATTCCTGTGGCTCCCGACGAACTTTATGTTTCGTTCGACGAGGAGGATACCCGCGTACAGCTCGGCGAAAACGGTGCTCCTGTCTGGAACGAAAACGACCTTGTTTCGGTTTTCTACCGCTCTAATGCCAATGATAAGTGGCAGTTCCTGGGTAAGACGGGCGATACGGAGGGCTCGTTGAAACGCATCGAGCAGGGCACAGCCACGCAACCGACAACCCAAATCGTTGCGGTCTATCCGTATAGCGAAAATTATTGGTTCAACTGGAATACCTTCAATGTTCAGGCATCGCTCCCTGCCGAGCAGACCTATGCCGAGGATAGCTACGGCATTGACTCGTCTATCATGGTTTCGTCGAGCGAGTATAACCAACTCTCGTTTAAGAACGTGTGCGGTTGGCTGAAATTGCAGTTTACGGGTACGGGCAGCATTTCGAAAATTGTTTTGAAAGGTAACAATGGCGAGCAGGTTGCGGGCGAAGTTTATATCAATTCCGCCGATGC
>JAFNYX010000118.1 GCA_017654125.1 Alistipes sp.
GCATTGGTCGTGTGGCTGATGCTCAAATGGGAGGAGCAGGCAGACGAGCCGCACGCAATGCGATGGATTGTGCTGATTGCCTACCTGATGGGGTTGTCGATTGGCGTACACATCCTCAACCTGCTGACGATTCCGGCCTTGGTGTTCATCTTCTACTTCCGTCGTTATGAGCGTGTTACGCTGAAAGGAGTGGTATGCGTATCGTTGATTGCCGGCGCAATTCTCGTCGTTATCAACGGCATCATCATCCCTTATACGGTTTATATCGGTTCGCTGGTCGATGTCCTATTTGTCAATACACTCTCGCTACCCGTCAATTCTGGCATCATAACCTTCGTCGTGGCGATGTTTGCAGCTCTCGGTTGGGCGATATACTTCACCCATAAGCGCGGTTATCGCCTGTGGAACCTCGTAGCGGTATGCGTTACGATGATTATGCTCGGTTTCTCGTCCTACGCATCGGTGACGATTCGTGCTGCGGTCAATCCGCCAATGAACTCCAACAATCCGAACAATCCGAGCGCACTACTCTCGGTGCTCAACCGCGACCAATACGGCAACCGTCCGCTCCTCTATGGCGCATCGTACGCCGCACCGATTGAGAACTACACCGAAAAGACGTTCTACAACTACGACCCTGAAACAAAGCAGTATAAAAAACTCACGACGGTCGATGAGTATGTCTATCCGTCGCAGTTCATGCACCTCTTCCCGCGTATGTGGAACTACCTGAAAAAGGAGCGCGACTACAAGCCGTGGGCAGCCTACCGTACGAAGATGGACTTCGTGCGTGACGAGGAGGGCAACATCATGCGCGACGAAGCGGGACGTCCGGTGCGTGCCGAGATGACGGACTACGGTCGCGAGGTGGTCTATGACGACGGCAGCGGTCCGATTACGGTTGTCGAGCCTACCTTCGCCGAGAATTTGCACTACTTCTTCTCCTACCAGCTGAACTACATGTACTGGCGATATTTCTTGTGGAATTTCGTCGGTCGTCAGGACGATATTCAGGCAACGGACATCACGCTTACCAACGGCAACTGGCTCTCGGGCATAAAATTCATCGACGAGCTATACCTCGGCCCGCAGGAGGGTCTGCCACGCGAGATGGAGGAGAATCGCGCCCGCAACACGTACTTCTTCCTGCCATTCCTACTCGGCATCATCGGTTTGGTCTATCAGCTGAACCGCGACCCGCGCAACTTCTCGATTGTGATGTGGTTGTTTATAATGATGGGCGTGGCGCTGGTCGTATATTTCAACTCGTCGCCGGGCGAGGTACGCGAGCGCGACTACGTTTATGCCGGCTCGTTCTACGCCTTCTCGATGTGGATTGGTCTGGGCGTATTGGGTCTCTTCGACGGGTTGTGCCGTCTGACGCGCAAAAATAACCGCACGTTGGCCATCGCAGCAACGCTTATCGGTCTCATCGTGCCGGGCATTCTCTGTGCCGAAAACTGGGACGACCACGACCGCTCGCACCGTTCGATGGCGCGCGACGTAGGCTACAACTACCTCACATCCATTGTCGAAAAGGAGGGCGTCAGCCCGATTATTATCAACTACGGCGACAACGACACCTTCCCGCTGTGGTTCAATCAGGAGGTGGATGGCGTACGTCCCGACGTACGCATTATGAACTCGTCGTACTTGGATGGCGAGTGGTATGTCGATGAAATGAAGTGTAAGGCGAACGATGCCGATGGTATTCCGTTCTCGCTCCCTCGCAGCAAATACACGTTCGTAAACGACTGGATACCTGTCAATTCGAAAATTGACCGCGTGGTCGATATCAAGGAGGCAATGGAGTTTGTCCGCAGCGACGACCCACGCACCAAAATAGATGTCGGCTTTGGCGAGCCAAGCGACTACATGCCAACCAAGCGTCTGGCACTGCCGGTCGATAAGGATGCCGCTATCGCTTCGGGTATCGTTAAGGAGAGCGACCGCGACCTAATGGTCGATACGGTATATATCGAGTTGCGCAAGAGTTCGCTTTCGCGTTCGGAGTTAATGATGCTCGACCTATTCGCACACTTCGATTGGAAACGTCCGATATACTTCACGCAGGTATATATCCTGCAAAATTTCGGACTCATCGACTACTTGCAGTTCGATGGTTACAGCTATCGTCTGGTGCCTATTCTCACACCGTACACTACCTCGTGGGAGATTGGTCGTATCGATGCCGACTATGCGTACGACGTGTTGATGAACAAGATGCGCTACGGCAACCTGAGCGACCCGCGCGTCTATGTCGATTCGTTCACGCAGTACAACCTGATGGTTTCGCGTGCACGTGAGGCATTTGCCCGCGTAGCGAAGGAGTACATCAAGGAGGAGAACCACGAACGCGCCGAACAGTTGCTCGATCGCGGTTTGGAGGTGCTGCCACCGACACAAGTGCGTTTCAGCGAGGCAAACACCTATCCGTTCCTCGAAGCGTACTACTCGATAGGCGCGGTGGAGAAGGGAGATGCACTATTGCTGGCCTATGCCGATACGCTTATCGACTACATCGAGTACTATCTGCAATTCGACGGCGTGTATGGCGACCTCGTGACGGGCATCATCGACGAGAAACTCGACGAACTGTCGCAACTCTACTACCTTGCAGCATACGCCGATCGCGAGGAGGTTGTGAAGAGTTTCAACGACTACTACCGCTCGTTCGGTGCCGAGGATAAGGATCTGATTCTGACCGAGGCGGAGAAGGCGGCTGCCGAAACTGCTACACAGGAGCAACCAACAGAAAACGCAAACGAAAAATAAATAAACCAAAGATATGGAAAAGAGCAAACTCGTACTCTACAACACGCTCACACGTCGCAAGGAGACGTTCGAGCCACTCAACCCGTCGCATGTCGGCATGTACGTCTGCGGCCCTACGGTCTATGGCGACCCGCATTTGGGTCACACGCGTCCGGCCATCACCTTCGACCTTCTGTTCCGTTATTTGAAGGCAGAGGGCTATAAGGTGCGCTACGTGCGCAACATCACCGACGTAGGCCACCTCGAACACGATGCCGACGAGGGTGAGGATAAGATTGCAAAGAAGGCACGCTTGGAGCAGTTGGAGCCGATGGAGGTCGCCCACTACTACACGGAGCGTTATCATAAATATATGGATATGCTCGGCGTACTCTCGCCATCCATCGAGCCACACGCATCGGGCCACATTATGGAGCAAATCGACTTCGTGCGCCGCATCATCGACGCAGGTTTTGCCTACGAGAGCAACGGTTCGATATACTTCGATGTCGAAAAATATAACGCACAGCACCACTACGGTTGTCTGTCGGGTCGCAACCTCGACGATATCGTCACCGACACCCGCCGTCTGGATGGTCAGGAGGATAAGCGCCACTCGTACGACTTCGCCCTCTGGAAGAAGGCTTCGCCCGAACATATCATGCGTTGGGCTTCGCCGTGGAGCGACGGTTTCCCGGGTTGGCACATGGAGTGCTCGGCGATGAGCACCAAGTACTTGGGTGAGCGTTTCGATATTCACGGTGGCGGCATGGACCTTATGTTCCCGCACCACGAGTGCGAAATCGCACAATCGACCGCCGCGCTCGGCCACGACTCGGCTCGCTACTGGGTACACAACAATATGATTACCATCAACGGCAAGAAGATGGGCAAGTCGTACAACAACTTTATCACCTTGGAGCAGATGTTCGACGGCTCGCACGAGGCTCTCGCACAAGCGTACTCGCCGATGACCGTGCGCTTCTTCATCTTGCAGGCACATTACCGCTCGACGCTCGACTTCTCGAACGACGCATTGCAGGCCGCTGAGAAGGGTTTGGACCGTCTGATGAAGGGTATCGACGCGCTCGGCAAGGCAAAGCCGTCGGCAGTATCGACCATCAACGCAGCAGAGTTGGAGGAGCGTTGCGCTGCGGCAATGGCAGACGATTTGAACTCGCCAATGGTTATCTCCGCGCTCTTCGATTGGGTACGCATCTTCAACTCGCTTGCCGAGGGTACGCAGACCGCTACCGCCGAGGATTTGGAAACGTTGCGTGCGACCGTATCGCGTTGGGTATTCGACATTCTCGGTCTGCGCGACGAGAAGGCGGCATCGGCAGGAGGCAAGGATATGGTTACGCCACTGGTCGAGATGTTGCTCGATATGCGAATGAAGGCGAAGGCGGAGAAGAATTGGGCACTGTCGGACGAGATTCGCGACCGACTGACCGCTATCGGCATCCGTGTCAAGGACCGCAAGGACGGCTACGATTGGGAAATCGAATAACTCACCACATCGTACCAATATATAATAAGGGGTGTCACTCGTTCACGGTGACACCCCTTTTTGTGTAACAACATCTACACCTTCTACTCCTCGAAGAGGCCGAGGGCTATGCAGGCATTATAGATACCATCCTTATCGACGTCGGTCGTGATATAGTCGGCTCGCGCTTTCAACTCCGGAATGGCGTTGCCCATAGCAACCTTTGTCCAATCATCGACAAAC
>JAFNYX010000119.1 GCA_017654125.1 Alistipes sp.
CGATTTTACTCCTAAGCAGGCATCCGAGGCTGGTTATGCAGACTATATCGTTATTCAGGTTGCATCGCCAACACAGGTTTGGATTGAGAAGGCCGAGATGGGTGGCGCAATGCCTTCGATTTTGGGTGGTAAGCCAGGTATTTGGTCGTATGTTGGCTACTATCTTTCGAAGAATAAGCCGGAGAACATCACCGAGGATATGTACGGTTTCATTAAGAATGGTGAGATTCGTTTCAATGAGTCGATGATTCTCATCAATCCGGGTGAGGCTGCAGGTGCAGAGTATGCTGATGGTTCGACATTTGGTGCTTATGGTAACTCTAACGGTACATGGTGCTTGAACATTTGTCCAGCGCTTGGTAAGTATGAGTTGGTATTGCCTGACCAGGTAGAGCAGACCGATGGCGACTTCAAGTTCGTTGCTGTTGATGTTGCCGATGGCGCACTCTTCTACTCGGAGTCGCAGGCCGACTCGTGGGCACAGCCACTCGAGTGGGGCGAGCCGATGGTTTACACCGACAATGCTCACAAGGATTTTGCTGCAGAGTACGGTAAGTTGTATCGTCTCCCTTCGCTCTACGAGGAGAACTTCCACATCTACTTCTGCGTAAACGAGAAGGGTGATGTTGTTATCCCTGAGGATTATGAGTTCCAGCCAACCGGTCTTTCGGTAGCAGGTTCGGATATCTATATTGCTATCGACAGCGAGAAATCGAGCTTCAATGCAGAGACCAACGAGGTTATTCTCTCGGTTGAGGTTCTCGGTACGGATGGTAAGGCTATGAACGAGTATGGCGTATATACCGAGCAGCTCACGGTTGCAAAGCCGGAGTTCGGTTTCGCTGCTATTGCTGACCTTAAAGCAGACTTCTCGTATAACACCGCCTTCATCGATCTTCTCAAGTCGGGCTACAAGGGCGCAGAGTGGGAGGCAGAGTTCCAGGTTGGTACTTGCGCAGATCCTGCTTTGGCAGCTGCATTTGCAGAGGCATACGGCACTGCATACTGTATCCCTAACATCTATAAGAATGGCTACAACCTCTACTTCTGCGGCGACGCTGAGGGTAAGGTTTCGGTTCCTGCCACTTATGCAAAGCAGCCAACCGGCGAGCAGATCTATGGTAAGAGCGTATATGCTTCGATTCTTTCGGGTGAGGTTAATGCACAGGGTTGTACATTGAAGGTAGCTTACGTATTCGAGGATGGCACGTTGGCGGTTCCTACCACATCGTTCACCGAGAAGCTCGTAACCTACAAGTGGGTTCCTGTTGCAACGGGTACTTACACTACTGCAATGTTGAAAGAGCCGAATGCAGGTCTTACGTTCGCACAGGCAGAGGGTACGAATCTCTATCGTATCGAGAACTTCTGGGGCGAAGAGGGCGCTCACCTCGAATTTACTTGGGATGCTACAACCAATAAGTGTGATGTAAACGGTGAGACGTACACCGGTATGGACTACCAGGCAGGCGCCGGTATCTATGCAATGGATGCTATCGACTTCTGGAATTGGGCCGGTGATCCAATTACAGGTGGTTGGGAAGAAGCTGAGTCGTACAATTGGTATCAGCCATACTATGACCCTGCAACCCTTACCTTCCATATCTACGTATCGTACACTATTCCGGCATTGGGTGGTGCGTTCAACCAGGGTAAGCAGTACGCTGATACCTTCGTATTGGATGGCGAGCCATCGGTTGTTGAGTGGGAGCAGATTGCTGTCGGCTCGTTCACTTACAATGATTCGGAGATGTTCAAGGGTGTTGAGGCAGGTATGGTAGAGCAGAATTGCCCTATCTACCGCTATGGTAAGACCAACAAGTATCAGGTGGCTATTATGGGCAAGCAGTTGGTACTCGACATCCGCTTCGATGAAGCAAAACAACAGTTGGAGATCCCTGGCGTAGAGTTGGGTCCTGGTGAGGATGGTGCTACTGTATTCGTAGGTGATGCTGCTGCATGTTATGTTGATGCTTGGGCATCAACGATGAAGGATGGTACGCCGTTGACTTATGAGGATATCTATTCCATCTATCCGAACACATACGATGCTGCAACGAAGACTATGACTTTCGAGTGGTGGATTTATGACGATGCAGGTTATGTATATTCGAACAACACGTACAGCGCAGTTATGGAGGGTGTGTCGGTGAAGGCGAAGTTGCAGTTCACGGGCGATGCTCCGGCAGGTGGCGATGTTGCTCCTGCTTCGGCAGCTGTTAAGACGCTCAACATCGTTTCGGCTGCAAGCCGTATGATGGCCCAGAACTCGAAGTACGTTCTCTTCGGCAACCGCAAGCCTATTTCGCAGCGTGAGGTTACGAAGATGGTTAACACGACCCGTATCGAGCTTCCACAGGAGGGCGTTCCGTTCTCGTCGGTTACTCCTTCGAAGCGTGCCGCTTTCGAGCGTCGTGCACACGTGAAGAGCGCATCGCAGTTGATGTAATACTTCTGCGTGTTTGAAAAAACCGTCCGAGACTCTTCTCGGGCGGTTTTTTCTTTCCTGCTCTCTGCCAATCGCCAATAAAATAGGGTGAAGTGACGGCGAAAAAATTTGTAGTTTGCGAATATTATCGTACCTTTACATCTTGGAATATAGGTTTATAAGAGAAACACTGAAAAAAATATTATGAAAAAGATTTTTGTTTTATTGGCTGCGGCACTATGTGCTGCGTGTGCCGATGATTTGACCGAACAGGTGGTCGTGGCTCCGCAGGATGTCTCGTCGAAAATAGTATCGACGTCGGACAATGCAGCAGAGGGCGATTTGCTCATATATTTCGAGGAGGAGGCGACGTCGCGTGTTGAGAGTGGCGTATCGCGTTCGGCTTCGACGCGTACGGGTATCGACAAGTTGGATGAGGTGCTCACGATGGTTGGCGTCGAGCGTGTCGAGCGTTTGTTCCCTGTTGATGTTCGTCATGAGGAACGTACACGCGAGGCTGGCTTGCATCGTTGGTATGTTGTTCATTTTGATAAGTCGTTCAATTTGGATGAGGCAGCAAAGGCGATGGCCGAGGTTGCCGAGGTACAGCGCGTGCAGTTCAATGGTTATATTCGTAGCATTGCCGAGCCGAGTGTAGTTCGTCCGGCGGAGAGCGCAATGGATGGTGAGAAAGTGCAGTGGGTGCCGTCGTCGGCCGAGTCGCGAGTGACTTATAAGTTTAACGACCCGGACCTCTACAAACAGTGGCATTACATAAATAATGGCGATACGGGTATCTATTCGGGTGCCAAGGCTGGTGCCGATGTGAACTGTGGCGAGGCATGGGAGATTACGGCGGGCGATCCGCGTGTGATTGTTGCCGTGGTTGATGAGGCAGTGAAGTGGGATCACCCCGATTTGGCAGCAGCAATGTGGGTGAATACGGCCGAGAAGAATGGTCAGCCGGGTGTCGATGACGACGGTAACGGCTATGTGGACGATGTTCATGGCTATAACTTTGCAATGGATGCTCCGCTCGCGCTTACAACAGATAAGAATGTTACGGGAGACCACGGCACGCACGTTGCGGGTACGGTGGCTGCGGTGAATAATAATGGTATTGGTGGTTGTGGTGTTGCGGGAGGAACCGGCAATGGCGATGGTGCTCGTATCATGTCGTGCCAAATCTTCTACAACAGCTATGTTGCAACGGACGTCGGTACGGCGCGTGCGTTCAAATATGCAGCGGATAACGGTGCGGTGATTGCGCAGTGTAGCTACGGCTCGGCTCGTAAGATTACGTCCGATCGTGCGTATTATTCGATGTCGCCATCGGAGATTGATGCCATCAAATATTTCGAGTCGGCACAGGGCGGTCGTTGCGATGCGCTCGACGGTGGTGTGGCAATCTTCGCTGCGGGTAATCAGGAGTGGAACTACTCGTGCTATCCGGGCGCATACCGCGACTTTATCAGCGTGACCGCGATGTCGTGCGACTTTACACCAGGATACTACACCTGCTATGGTAAGGGTGCTAATATTGCGGCTCCGGGTGGTGATTATCTGCAAAGTTATATGGATTTCAATCCGGATAACAGAGGTTCGTTTAAGTCTGAGGTCTATTCGACTACCTATATGGCTGGCAACTACGGCTATATGCAGGGCACGTCGATGGCTTGTCCGCACGTTTCGGGTGTTGCAGCGCTTGGCCTCTCGTATGCCTTGGAGCTCGGCAAGAAGATGTCGGTCAAGGAGTATAAGACCATTCTGCTTACGTCGGTGAACGATATCGACCGCTATTGTACGGGCGAGAAGTATAAGCAGGCAGGTTCGTCGGCCGTGAAGTACGATATCTCAAAGTATGCGAGCAAAATGGGTACGGGCTATATCGACTCCTTCCAGGTGCTGATGAATGTCAAGGGTACGCCTTGTATTCCGGTGCGTTTGGGTGTTCGCCAGTCGATTGATATCTCGAAATTCCTCGGTGGCGGTGTCGCTGGTCTGACATTCCTCGATACGCCGGTAGAGATTTCGTCGGCGGATTACGCAAAACTCGGTATCGAGGGCGAAGTTACGATTTCGAGCAGCGGTAAGTTGCAGATTAAGTGTACGAAGCCAGGTTCGGCTGTCGTGAAGTTCAATTTTATCGCCGGTGGTAACGAACTCGGCTCGGACGAGGGTGCCGGTGGTATGGCGATAACTCGCGAGGTAGCAATCCTCGCGCGCGGTATGGCTTCGAACGGTGGCTGGTTGTAAGAGAAACGATTTCTGGAACGAATAAAGAAGGAGAATAAGAGATATGAAAAAGTTTTTGATGTTGGCAGTTGCAGCGTTTGTCCTCCTCGTAGGAACGGGTTGTGAGCCAAAAGAGAAGATAAACCCTATTCAGGCAGGCATTATTGGCGAATGGCAGCTTGTGTCGTGGAGCGACGGTATGTCGGACGAGGTGGAGGTCTATGCCGAGTTTAAGAGCGATATGACCTTCGTGCTTTACCAGAAGGTGCAGTACGTCTATTTCGTTAAATATACGGGCCAGTATCTCGTAACCGATAACGTGGTGTCGGGTACGTACGACGACGGCAAGGCGTGGGGCGCATATTATACGGTAACGTTGAGTAACAACGGACAGAATATAGAGATGGTTAATACGATGAATATCGACGATATTTCTCTTTTTGCGAAGACAACCATCCCGCAGGAGGTTCTCAACGGCGCAATTACGATGACTTCGCGTGGCGAGGAGGTCTATATGCTCGATCGCTTCTTGTAGCAGTAGAGGAGAGAAAGAAGAGGCGTTTTGCTAAATCACTAATAACGGGTGGCTTTCGATTGCGGATGCTACCCGTTGCTTTTTTGTGGGGCTTGTGGCGCGTTTTGGGAGATTTTTTTGGTGCGTTTTTATATTTTTTGAGGACGCGAGTGAAAAAAACTCAAAAATGTGTGCAAAAATCGGCGAGTGACAAAAGTTGTCACGTGCAAAGGGTAACTTTGTTGCATAAATATTAAGAATTTAACGTTATGAATTGGCTATTTTGGGGAGCAGTGGCGGCTACTGCGGCTACGGCAGCGGAAGAAGAGGAGCGCGAACGTCGCAAATTGGAACGCAAAATTTGGGGTAAAGACGAGTGGGATGACGATTTGGAGGAGGCCGAGTTGGACGATTTGGAAGAGGACGATTTGGAAGAATGGGATGATGACGAGGATTTAGACGAGGAAGATGAATACAATGATGAGGATTTAGATTTGGACGACCTGGACGACCTGGACGACTTGGACGCCGACGAGTACTGATTTGTTCGGTTTATGTGCGGATACAGGGAACGGCCGCGCGACAGTCGCTTGTGCAGTGCGATTATGTGACAGTCTATCGAACAAAAGAAGGGGCTCGAACGGTTGCCGCAGGTTTGAGCAGTGCAAGCAGA
>JAFNYX010000120.1 GCA_017654125.1 Alistipes sp.
AATTTCTATGAATCCTATGAAGAGTAAAAGTTTATTGCTGCTATTTATTGTCACGTTGTTGATAGCGTGCGATGTGCATACCGACGGTGGTACTACAACAATATTTTCGTTCGAAAATAAAAGTAACCACACTATTGAACTGTTTAGAATGAATTCTAGCAATGTTAAAGATGGTGTAAGCACTGCACCAGATGCAACACTTGCTTTGGGCGAGCAATTCGAATTTGCTGTTGGTGGGTGGATAGGAGCTACTACAACATCGGCATTTTTAGAAGTGTACGCGAAAGATCCTGTTATTGTGTTTGATGGTCGTTATCAAGTGTCATTTAGTGATCCAAATCTTCCGTTCAATCTGCAAAAAGAGCAAACGGAGAATGAGAAGAAAGGATGGGTGAAATATAAATATACCATTACCGACGCTGACTACGAGTATGCCGTAGCGAATGGTGTAGTTATCGGCGAATAGCGTAACACCCCGAAAACATCTATCTCCCGACCTGCTTGTGTGCATAAATCTTGCACGGCAGGTCGGGATTTTTTTTGGCGTTTTGCCAAAAAGCGTTGCACGATTCGTAAAAAATCGTTAAATTTGAAGATTGAACACGCGGGCGTGTCTGCACAAGACGTGAAATGCGCGAGCGTAAAGAGATGGAAACAAACAAAAAACAAGAGATAATATGGCAAAGCGTTTAATAGAGTGTGTTCCGAATTTCAGTGAGGGACGCGACAAGGAGGTAATTGCGCAGATTACGGCGGCAATCACTGCGGCGGCGGATGTCCGTCTGCTCGATGTCGATCCGGGCGAGGCGACAAATCGTACGGTGGTGACGTTTGTGGGAGAGCCCGAAGCGGTGGTTGAGGCTGCATTTGCGGGCGTACGTCGTGCGGCGGAGTTGATTGATATGCGCCATCACAAGGGCGCGCATCCGCGTATGGGTGCAACCGACGTATTGCCGCTCATTCCGATATCGGGCGTGACGCTCGACGAGTGTGCGGAGATGGCTCGCGCATTGGCAAAACGCATTGCTGACGAATTGCAGGTGCCGACCTACTGCTACGAGCAGGCGGCATTTACGCCCGAGCGCAGAAATCTTGCCGTATGTCGCGAGGGCGAGTACGAGGGGCTGCCCGAAAGATTTGCCACGACGGATAAGGCGCCCGACTTCGGTGCGCGTCCGTTCGACGAGGGTGTTGCACGTACGGGTGCTACGGCGGTTGGTGCGCGCGATTTCCTCATTGCGGTAAATTTCAATCTGAACACCACCTCCACGCGTCGTGCCAATGCCATTGCGTTTGATGTGCGCGAAAAGGGCCGTCCGGTCCGTGAGGGTAATCCGATTGTGGGCAAGATTGTCAAGGACGAGGCGGGTAATCCGGTAATGCGCCCGGGTACGCTCAAAAGCACGAAGGCAATCGGCTGGTTTATCGAGGAGTATGGCATTGCGCAGGTCTCGATGAATCTGACCAATATAGCCGTCACGCCGTTGCACGTCGCTTTCGATGAGGTGTGTCGCAAGGCAGATGCGCGCGGTGTGCGTGTGACGGGTACGGAGATTGTCGGCCTTGTGCCGAAACGTGCGCTGTTGGAGGCGGGACGTTATTTCCTCCACAAGCAACATCGTTCGACGGGTATCTCCGAGCAGGAGATTATTCGCATTGCCGTAAAGTCGATGGGGTTGGACGACTTGAAACCATTCAATCCTCGCGAAAAAGTTATCGAATATATGTTGGAAGATGGCGCACAGAAGCGTCTTGTTGATATGACTGTCGAGGGTTTTGCTGCCGAGACGGCAAGCGAGTCGCCGGCTCCGGGCGGTGGTTCGATTTCGGCATATATGGGTGCGCTCGGTGCGGCTCTTGGTGCGATGGTGGCAAACCTTTCGTCGCATAAGGCTGGATGGGACGACCGTTGGGAGGAGTTTTCCGAGCAGGCAGAACGTGGTCAGACGTTGCTTGCAGAGTTGCTTGCGTTGGTCGATGAAGATACGGAGGCATTCAACCGCATTATGTCCGTGTTTGCTATGCCAAAGGCCACCGACGAGGAGAAGGCGGCGCGTTCGGCTGCACTGCAAGAGGCTACACTCTACGCTACGCAGGTGCCGTTGCGCACGATGCGTGCGGCGGTCGAAGTCTTCGAGTTGGTGCGTGCAATGGCCGAGCAAGGTAACCCTAATTCGGTGTCGGATGCAGGTGTGGGTGCGTTGGCGGCGCGTTCGGCGGTGCTCGGCGCGCGACTCAACGTGCGAATCAATGCCGCAGGTCTGAAAGACCGAGCAATGGCTGATATGTTGACTGCCGAGGCGGACGAGATTGCGGCACGTGCCGAGCGTCTCGAAGCGGAGGTGATTAGGATTGTTGAAGAAAAAATAGGATAGCAAGATATGACACTTAAAGAGTTTCAAGACGATATCAGAGCGGGTATTCCGGATGTGTTGCCTGCTCCGAAACCTTACGATGTGGCGATAAATCACGCTCCGAAGCGTAAGCAGATACTCTCGGCCGAAGAGCGCGAGTTGGCTCTGCGCAATGCCTTGCGATATTTCCCTGCGAAGCATCATGCGGAGCTTGCACCGGAGTTTGCCGAGGAGTTGGCGCGTTACGGACGTATATATATGTATCGCCTACGTCCCGATTATGAAATGTACGCTCGTCCGATTGACGAGTATCCGGCACGCTGTCGTCAGGCGGCAGCGATTATGCTGATGATTCAGAACAACCTCGATAAGGCGGTGGCACAACATCCGCACGAACTCATTACGTATGGTGGAAATGGTGCCGTATTCCAGAATTGGGCGCAGTATCGTCTTACGATGCGCTACCTTTCGGAGATGACCGACGAGCAGACACTCGTTATGTATTCGGGTCATCCTCTCGGCTTGTTCCCGTCGCATCGCGACGCACCGCGTGTGGTAGTGAGCAACGGTATGGTTGTGCCGAACTATTCGAAACCGGACGATTGGGAGCGATTCAATGCTATGGGTGTGTCGCAATATGGTCAGATGACAGCCGGCTCGTATATGTATATCGGTCCGCAGGGTATCGTTCACGGCACGACAATTACGGTGATGAACGCCGCACGCAAACGCTTTGCGATGGGGCAGAGTGATGCTCGCGGATTGTTGTTCGTTTCGTCGGGCCTGGGTGGTATGTGGGGTGCACAGCCAAAGGCGGGTAATATCTCGCAGGTGGTGAGTGTTGTTGCGGAGATTAACCCAAAGGCGGCTGAAAAACGTCACGCACAAGGCTGGGTGGACGAACTTCACACGTCACTCGACGAGCTGCTGCCGCGTATTCGTCGCGCGGTCGAGGCGAAAGAGGTGGTCTCGATGGCGTACGTGGGCAATGTGGTCGATTTATGGGAACGTCTCGCTGCGGAGGGTGTGCGTGTCGATTTGGGTTCGGACCAGACGTCGCTGCACAATCCGTGGGCAGGTGGTTACTATCCGGTAGGTTACTCGTACGAGGAGTCGAATCGTATGATGGCCGAGGAGCCGGAGCGTTTCCGCGAGTGTGTGCAGGAGTCGTTGCGCCGTCAGGTGGCGGCAATCAATACGCTCGCCGAGCGCGGAATGTACTTCTTCGATTACGGCAATGCATTCCTTTTGGAGTCGTCGCGTGCTGGTGCGGATGTTATGGGCGAGGGTGGTGCATTCCGCTACCCGTCATACGTTCAGGATATTATGGGCCCGATGTTCTTCGACTACGGCTTTGGCCCGTTCCGTTGGGTGTGTACATCCGGCAGAGCAGAGGATTTGGAGGTGACCGACCGTTTGGCTGCCGAGGTGTTGGAGCAGATTCGCAAGACAGCTCCGGCCGATATTGTTGGGCAGATGGACGACAACATACATTGGATTCGTGAGGCTGGTCGTAATCGTTTGGTTGTCGGCTCGCAGGCGCGTATTCTGTATGCCGATTGCGAGGGGCGTACGAAGATTGCACAGGCATTCAATCGCGCCATCGCCGATGGTCGTATATCGGCTCCCGTTGTGCTTGGCCGTGACCACCACGACGTGTCGGGAACAGACTCTCCGTATCGTGAGACGTCGAATATCTATGATGGCTCGTCGCGCACGGCGGATATGGCGGTGCATAACGTCATTGGTGACGGTTTTCGTGGTGCAACATGGGTCTCGATTCACAACGGTGGCGGTGTCGGCTGGGGCGAGGTCATCAACGGTGGTTTCGGTATGGTGATTGATGGCTCGGAGGCTTCCGACCGTCATATCCGCGAGATGTTGCTGTGGGATGTGAATAACGGCATTGCGCGTCGTTCGTGGGCGCGTAACGAGGGGGCTATTGCCGCCATAAAACGCGAGATGGAGCGTACACCACAATTGCAGGTAACGTTGCCTAATTTTGCAGATGATGAAGTAATAAGAAAAGCACTTAAATAGTATGAAGGTACATCATATCTCGGCGGAGCGACTTACTATTGACCGTGTCCGCCAAATCATAGAGGAGCATTTTCGTTTGGAGTTGAGCGATGATGCGCGCGCACGCATTGTGCATTGCAGAGAGTATCTTGATGATAAGATGAAGCACCAAACGCAACCGATTTACGGCGTTACAACCGGTTTTGGCTCGCTGTGTAATATTTCGGTGGGAGCCGACGAGTTGGGGCAGCTGCAACGCAATCTCGTGATGTCGCATGCTTGCGGTACGGGTGAGCGTGTGCCGAACGAGGTGGTGCGACTGATGTTGCTGTTGAAGGCACAGTCGCTCTCGTATGGTAATTCGGGCGTACAGCTTGCATCGGTCGAGCGATTGCTCGATATGTTCAATGCCGATGTGTTGCCGGTGGTCTATCAACAGGGTTCGCTCGGTGCATCGGGTGACTTGGCTCCGCTTGCTCACCTTTCGTTGCCACTTTTGGGCTTGGGTGAGGTCGAGTATCGAGGCGAGGTGCGTCCTGCATCGGAAGTAATGGTAGAGATGGGCTGGCAGCCGATTGTCTTGCAGTCGAAGGAGGGTCTGGCTCTGTTGAATGGTACGCAGTTTATGAGTGCGTACGGTGTTTGGTCGCTGCTCAAAGCGCAGGATGTGAGCGCGTGGGCTGACCGCATTGCTGCGCTCTCGCTCGATGCGTTCGATGGTCGTATTGAGCCGTTCTGCGACGAGGTGCATTTGGTGCGTGGCCATAAGGGCCAACTTGCGACGGCTCGCCGTATGCGCGAATTGCTCACCGGTAGTGAAATTCTTGCCCGCGAGAAGAAACACGTTCAGGACCCTTATTCGTTCCGTTGTATTCCGCAGGTACACGGCGCATCGAAGGATACGATCGAGTATGTGTGCGGTGTGCTTGAAACGGAAATCAACAGCGTTACGGATAACCCGACCATCTTCCCGGATGAGGATATGGTTGTTTCGGCAGGAAACTTCCATGGTCAGCCGATAGCCATTGCGATGGACTTCTTGGCTATTGCCGTTGCCGAGTTAGGAAATATCTCGGAGCGTCGTACCTATAAACTCATTTCTGGTGTGCGTTCATTGCCGAACTTCCTGGTTGCAACACCTGGGCTTAATAGTGGTTTTATGATTCCACAATATGCAGCGGCTTCGATTGTCAGCCAGTCGAAGGGGTTGTGTATGCCGGCATCGGTCGATTCGATTCCTTCGTCGCAGGGTCAGGAGGACCACGTGAGTATGGGTAGTAATGCCGCAACCAAACTCGCCCGTGTGGTGCTCAATACGGAGCGCGTGTTGGCTATCGAGCTGATGAATGCAGCACAGGCGTTGGAGTTCCGTCGCCCGTTGCGCTCGTCGGTGGCTAACGAGCTACTTTTCGAGGCGTATCGTCGCGTGGTGCCGTTTGTCGATAACGATACGGTGCTCTATCCGTATATCGAGAGTTCTATACAATTCCTTCGCAGTGCAAAATGAGGTTGCTTGTAAAAAATATAGCTAAAATTGTCGGTATCGATGCCGCCCGTAGAGCGCGCGTGTGTGGTGCAGATATGGCGCATACGGGGATGCTCGATGATGCGTGGTTGGTGGCTGCCGACGGGCGAATCGAGGCGTTTGGCGAACGTGCGACGATGCCCGATGAGACGACGTTCGACCGTGTGGTTGATGCTGCCGGTGGGATGCTCTATCCGTCGTTCTGTGATTCGCATACGCATATCGTCTATGCAGGGAGTCGCGAGCAGGAGTTTTTGGATAAAATCAATGGGTTGTCGTACGAGGAGATTGCTGCACATGGTGGAGGCATTCTCAATTCGGCAGACCGTTTGCATGAGGCTTCCGAACAACAGCTCTACGAGCAGGCGATGGAGCGTGTGCGTGAGATTGCCGCAATGGGAACGGGAGCCGTCGAGATAAAGAGCGGCTACGGTCTTTCGACCGAGGACGAATTGAAGATGTTGCGCGTCGTGCGCCGCATCCGCGAAAGCGTGCCATTGGAGGTGCGTGCAACATTCCTCGGTGCGCATGCCGTTTCACGTGCGTATGCAGGCCGACAAGAGGAGTATGTCGATGTGGTGTGTCGCGAGATGTTGCCTGCCGTGGCAGCCGAGGGGTTGGCCGATTTTGTGGACGTGTTTTGCGACAAGGGCTTCTTTACCATCGAACAGACGCGTCGAATTATGCGCGAAGGGGCTCGTTATGGCCTGCGTGCGAAGATTCACGCTAACGAACTTGCTGCGTCGGGCGGCGTACAACTCGGAGTTGAGGAGCGTGCATTGTCGGTGGACCATTTGGAGCGTTCGGGTGCCGCGGAGATTGAAGCGTTGCGTGGCTCGATGACGATGCCGACACTGCTACCGGGTGCTGCATTTTTCCTCGGTATGGACTATCCGCCGGCACGAGCGATGATTGCGGCAGGGTTGCCCGTAGCGTTGGCTTCGGACTATAATCCTGGCTCGTCGCCATCGGGTAATATGCGTATGGTGATGTCGCTCGGCTCGGTGTGTATGCGTATGACGCCTATCGAGGCACTTAACGCCGCAACGATAAACGGAGCGGCTGCAATGGGGTTAAGCCACGACTTCGGCTCAATTACGGTGGGCAAGGTGGCGAATTTCTTCTTGACGAAACCGATGCCCTCTCCCGAATTTTTTGTCTATGCCTACTCGACGCCACTCATCTCGCGCACGTTTTTGCGAGGTAAGGAGGTCGATTTTTAGGAATATTTCTCCACGCTGTGTAAAGAGCGACAGAGGTTGGCTCCGTTACGGAGAGCCAACCTCTGTTTATTTGTGTATGTCGCTACTCGTGTACTCTATCGGTGCCAGCGCAATACGGTTGCCGTACGCGAGGTGTTGTAGAGGCGAATGTAATGATGCAGATTGCCGTTGGCGTCGCGCTCCGAATACGAGAAGTGTTCGCTTGTCATATCTTGGCGTGCCGTACCACCGAAACGTTCCTCGTCGGTCGAGAGCTCGATGGTGTACTTTCCCGCACGCGGCACCTCGGTTATGTAATCAGGAATCGAGGCGGTCGGATGCCAATTAAATACAAAGAGCAGGTTGCCGTGCGAAAATACAATCGTCTTATTGTCGTAATCGGTGTTCCACTTCCACGGATAACCGCGTTGCAGAACCTTATAACGCTTCACGAGTCGCAACATTGCACGGTCGAAGTCGCCCAACTGTGAGTAGCGGAGAAATCCGTTGCGAGAGAGCGACCACTGACGTCGTGCGTGGGCGTAACTCCAATCGTTACCTTCGCGCGGGAAGTCAATCCACTCCGGATGGCCGAATTCGTTGCCCATAAAGTTGAGGTACGCATCGCCACCCGTAGCGATGGTCATGAGTCGAATCATCTTGTGCAGAGCCATACCACGCTCGACAACGAGGTTTTCCGATGCGCGATTCATTGCAAAGTACATCTCCTTGTCCATCAGTCGGAATGCGATAGTTTTGTCGCCCACGAGTGCCTGGTCGTGCGACTCGGCGTATGCTACGGTCTTGACACCCGGCAGACGCGAGGTCATTATGCCCCACATCTCATCCAGATTCCAATCATCGTCCGGCACATCTTTGAGTAACTTTATCCAAAAGTCCGGGATGGCCATTCCGAGACGATAGTCGAAGCCGATACCGCCATCCTCTATCGGGTGACACATGCCTGGCATTCCGCTGACATCCTCGGCAATGGTTATCGCCTCCGGATTCAGTTCGTGAATAAGCCGGTTGGCAAGTGTCAGATATACGAGGGCATCACGATTTACACCCTCGTCGAAGAACTTTTCGCGCGAATCGAAATCCGTGTAACCGTGGTGGTGATAAATCATCGAAGTCACGCCGTCGAAACGGTAGCCGTCGAAGTGAAATTCATCCATCCAATACTTGACGTTCGAGAGCAGGAAGTGCTGCACCTCGCGCTTGCCGTAGTCGAAGGTCTTCGAGTCCCAATATTGTTGATAGCCGGCCTCGCCCTCCTTCGAGTAGAGGTGCGACGAACCATCGAGTTCGTTGATGCCCTCGTTGAGGTTCTTGACGTAGTGGGCGTGTACGAGGTCCATAATGACAGCGATGCCCATCGAGTGTGCCTTGCGGACGAGCGACTTCAACTCCTCGGGCGTGCCAAAACGCGACGACGGAGCGAAGAAACTCGACACGTGATAGCCGAACGAGCCGTAGTACGGATGCTCGGCGATGGCCATAACCTGAATGGCGTTGTAACCGTCGCGCTTGACTATCGGCAGAATCTTCTGCTCGAATTCGCGGTATGTGCCCACACCCTCGCGCTCCTGCGCCATGCCGACGTGCGTCTCGTAGATAAGCAGCGGTGTACATTTTTTCTTGATATCGAACTCCGCATCTGCTCCCCAATCGAACGGTTGCGGAATCCAGAATTGCGCCGTGTAGTTCTTCGTCTGTTCGTCTTGTACCACACGTGTCGCGTAGGCCGGAATACGGTCGTGCCAGCCGTTCGCACCGTGTATGTGGAGTTTGTAGAGCGAGCCGTGCGTAAGACGATAGCCGTACATCGCCTCCGGCAGGAAGATGCTCCATACGCCCGCCGTGTCCTTGTTCAGACGCAGTTGTGTGCGTTGCCAGCCGTTGAAGTCGCCGAAAATATAGACGTCCGACGCTTCGGGCAGCCACTCGCGAAACCACCATCCCGACATATCCTCGTCCCACTGCCAACCGAAATAGCGGTATCCGTTGGCATAGTCGGCAATCGAGCCACACGCGCTTGTGATGTCGTCCATCTTCTGCTCGTAGAGCGTGTGACGCAACTCAATCTCCTCGGCAACGGGCTGCAACCACTCGTCGTTTTCGACCATACGCAGTGCTTTTGTCTTCTCCATAATGCGCAATCGTTTTGTTACAATACTACAAATATACACTTTTTTCGCCGAAAAACAAAAGATGTTTCCATTGTTGAATTATATACCGCCCGATTGCGTGAATCACGCAACGCTTTTTGGCAAAACGCCCAAAAAAATCCCGACCCACTCGCACACAAGCAGGTCGGGATATGCAGGTTTTCGGGGAGTTTTCAGGGAGTTACGCTATTCGCCGAAAACTACGCCATTCGCAACTGCATACTCATAGTCCGCATCGGTAATGGTATATTTATATTTCACCCATCCTTTCTTCTCATTCTCCGTTTTCTCTTTTTGCAGATTGAGCGGAAGATTTTTATCACCCAACCGAACTTGATAACGACTGCCAAATACAATGACAGGGTCATACTTGTACATTTCTAAGTATGCAGATGTTGTAGTTGCTCCTATCCACCCGCCGAAAGAGTATTTAACCTGCTCACCTGGTGGAAGTGTTGCGTCAGCAACGGCAAGTTTGCCATCTTCTACGGGCTCAGAT
>JAFNYX010000121.1 GCA_017654125.1 Alistipes sp.
GAAGAGAACAAAATTAAAAACAACTAATAAATGGAAGTAAAGAAAAACCCCAAAGTTGATGTCAACAACAAGCGCAGCGTGCTGCTTGAAATTGGCTTAATCGTCGCACTTCTCGTAGTTATCGCGGCATTCCTTTACACGCCACGTGAGGTAACCGTAGAGAAAATCGACATGAACTATGGCCCTATCGAGGAGCAGATTACAGAGATTACTCGTCAGGATCAGAAACCACCAGAGCCTCCAAAGAAGACCGAGATTACCGTTATCACCGACATCTTGAACATCGTGACCAACGATACAAAGATTTCGACCAACGTCGATTTCGCCGAGTTCGATGAGGATGTAGAGATTATCCAGCAGGTTGCTGTCGAGGAGGAGACTATCGAGGACGACCAGCCGTTCATCAAGGTAGAGGAGATGCCTACGTTCCAGGGTGGTGACCTCAACGTTTTCCGTGCATGGGTACAGAAGCGTGTGAACTATCCGCAGATTGCGTTGGAGAACAACATCTCGGGCCGCGTGCTCTTGCAGTTTGTCGTAGAGCGTGACGGTACGCTGACCAACATCCAGATTTTGCAGTCGCCAGACTCGTCGTTGTCGGATGAGGCTATCCGCGTGTTGAAGACCTCGCCGAAGTGGAAGCCTGGTAAGCAGCGTAACAAGCCGGTACGTGTGAAGTACACCTTGCCTGTTGATTTCCGTATCGCGAACTAATTTGTTTGCTTAAAAAATAAAAGAGGGTGGCCGACTTTTTCATCAGCCCCCTCTTTTTTGTAAAACCATATCAGACCTCGCCATCCGAAATGGATAATACGAAGAGTAAAAACGAAACTATAACACCTACCGACGAACGCGAACGTGCCGTGCTGGTTGCCGTTATCCGCGACGGCCAGGACCCGCGTCAGGCAAACGAGTTTCTCGACGAGTTGGAGTTTTTGGCCGAAACTGCATCCATACACGCCGAACGCCGATTTACCCAACGCCTATCGCAACCCTCGTCGCGCATATACGTCGGTCCGGGTAAACTCGAAGAGATTGCCGATTATTGCGCCGAAAACGAAATATCGGTCGTAATATTCGACGACGAACTTTCCCCTTCGCAGACACGCAACATCGAGCAGGCAATGCCGTGCCGAGTCATCGACCGCACGCGTCTCATCCTCGACATCTTCCGCCAACGTGCGCAGACGGCATACGCCAAAACGCAGGTCGAATTGGCACAATGCGAGTATATGTTGCCGCGATTGGCCGGTCTGTGGACCCACCTCGAACGTCAGCGAGGCGGTACGGGTACGCGTGGCGGTGCCGGTGAGCGCGAGATTGAGACCGACCGCCGTATCGTTCGAAACCGAATCTCGAAACTCAAAGAGGATTTGAAGAAAATCGACCGACAGATGGCCGTTCAACGCTCGAATCGTGGCCACATGGTGCGCGTATCATTGGTCGGATATACGAACGTGGGAAAATCGACCCTCATGAACCTCATATCGAAGAGCGAAGTCTTTGCCGAAAACAAACTCTTTGCGACACTCGACACAACGGTCCGCAAGGTGGTGTTCGACAATCTGCCGTTCCTTTTGTCCGATACCGTAGGTTTCATCCGCAAACTCCCGACCGAGCTTATCGAGTCGTTCAAATCGACGCTCGACGAGGTGCGCGAGGCCGACCTGCTAATCCACGTTGTCGATATTTCGCACCCGCAGTTCGAGGAGCAAATCGACGTCGTGAAACAGACGTTGCAGGACATCGGTGCGGGCGACAAACCGGTATATCTGGTATTCAACAAGATTGACGCCTATACATATATTAAAAAAGAGGAGGACGACCTGACTCCCGCCACCAAGGAGAATCGCTCGCTCGACGACCTGCGCGAGAGCTGGTTTGCAAAGCAGAACACACCGTGCATCTTCATCTCGGCTGCCGAGCGCACGAATATCGACAAGTTCCGCCGCGACCTCTACGGTATGGTGCACGAAATTCACTGCGGCCGCTATCCGTTCAACAATTTCCTCTATTAGCAAGGAGGGGTTAGAAGCGAGGAGAGTGGTGCAAGAGGAAAGAGAAGCAAGAGGAGAGAGGAGAGAAGCAAGAGGAGAGAGGAGAAAAGTAAGCAGAGTAGAGAAAAACCCGAAATAAGAGACCGAAAAAAACGAATAAAAATCCAAAACATTATAGACTATGTTACACGTTTTAGACCATGAGCCATCGCTCGTAAATAAGTACCTCGCCGAACTACGCGACGTCACGATTCAGAAGGATTCGATGCGTTTTCGTCGCAATTTGGAGCGCGTGGGCGAAATTATGGCATACGAAATCTCGAAGACGCTGCACTACACCCCGAAGGTTGTGCGTACGCCACTTGGCGAAGCCGTCGTTCAGATGATTGACGACAAAATCGTGCTGGCAACCGTATTTCGTGCAGGTCTGCCACTGCATCAAGGTTTTCTGAACTACTTCGACGATGCCGAAAATGCCTTCGTTTCGGCCTATCGCAAGTACTCCGACGAGCAAAATTTCTCGATCGAAGTCGAGTATATCGCTTGTGGTGAGTTGGAGGGCAAGACACTTATCCTGGTCGATCCGATGCTCGCAACCGGTGCTTCGTTCCTCGCCGCCTACGACGCCTTCGTGGCACATGGTGGCCGTCCGGCTCATACGCACCTCGTAGCGGTGCTCGCAAGTCAGAAGGGTGTGGATACGATTCTCGAAAATATGCCGGAGGGCGACTTCACGCTGTGGTGCGCAACGGTCGATGCCACCCTCAACGAGCATAAGTATATCGTTCCGGGTCTGGGCGATGCCGGCGATTTGTGCTACGGTGCAAAATTGTAACCGCCCGACAACAGAGCAGAAAAATACGTGTAAAACAGTGCGCCTTATACCTCGGTATAGGGCGTTTTTTGTGGTTATTTTGTAAAAAATTGCGCTTTTTTGGCGGTCGCTATTGCCGTTTCAAAAAAAATGCGTAAATTTATAGAACGATTTGGCAGTTTTTGCCAAAGAGTGCTTTAACGAAATAACCTTAAAACTATACAAATTATGAAAAATTACTCACCAAAAGAGATTAAGAACATCGTTCTGATCGGTGCCCCGGGCTCGGGTAAGACCACCCTGGCCGAGGCGATGGCTTACGAAGGCAAAGTCATCGACCGCAGAGGTAGCATCGAAAACAACAACACGCTGTCGGACAACACCGATATTGAGCACGAATACAAGCGTTCGATCTATGCAACGACGCTCTTCACGGAGTTTATGGGTCGCAAGCTCAATATCATCGACTGCCCGGGTTCGGACGACTTCTGCGGTAACCTCTTCTCGGCGTTCAAGGTAGGTGACGTCGGCGTAATGCTCGTAAACGCACAGACCGGTTGGGAGGTTGGAAACGTTATTCAGGGTCGCTATGCGCGCATCCTCAACAAACCACTCATCGCCGTTGTGAACCAACTCGATGCAGAAAAGGCATCGTTCGAGACCACACTCGAAACCATCAAGGACAAGGCTTCGGTTCGTCCGGTAGTCGTTCAGTATCCGGTAAATCAGGGTGTTGGCTTCGATTCGTTCATCGACGTTTTGATGATGAAGATGTATCGCTTCACCGACGAGAACGGTACACGCGAGGAGTTGGATATTCCGGAGAGCGAAATGGAGAAGGCCCTCGCCCTCAACCAGGAGTTGGTCGAGACGGCTGCCGAGCACGACGACGCGCTGATGGAGCTCTACTTCGAGAAGGGTACGCTCACACAGGACGACATCCGTTCGGGTTTGAAGATTGGCGTAGCAAAGCGTAAGGCAATGCCTATATTCTGCGCAAGCGGTAAGAAGGATATCGGTACGAAGCGTCTCATGGAGTTCATTATCAACGTAGCTCCGGGCCCAACCGTAGCACCTGCATTCCCTGCAACCGACGGTTCGGAGGTGGCTGCCGACGAGACTGCACCTGTTGCATTGTTCGTATTCAAGTCGCAGATGGAGAGCCACATTGGCGAGATTAACTACTTCCGTGTAATTCGCGGTAAACTGACCGAGGGTATGGAGCTTGTGAACACCCGTACGGGCAACAAGGAGAAGCTCTCGCAGATTTTTGCCGTTGCCGGTAAGAACCGCATCAAGGTTACCGAGTTGTCGGCAGGTGACATCGGTTGCACCGTTAAGTTGAAGGGCACGCGTACGAACGATACGCTCGCAGCACCTTCGGCACCTATCACGTTGGAGCCAATCGTATTCCCTGAGCCACGCTACCGCGCAGCCGTTAAGGCAAAGGTACAGGCCGACGAGGAGAAGCTCGGTAAGTTGTTGCTCGACGCTCGCTTCGAGGACCCTACAATCCTCGTTGAGTACTCGAAGGAGTTGAAGCAGACCATCATCCAGGGTCAGGGTGAGCACCACCTCAACATCCTCCGCACGCGCATCGCCGGCGAGAATAAGGTCGATATGGAGTTCTTCGCACCGAAGATTCCTTATCGTGAGACCATCACCAAGGTTGCACAGGCAGACTATCGTCACAAGAAGCAGTCGGGCGGTGCAGGTCAGTTCGGTGAGGTACACATGGTTATCGAGCCATACTACGAGGGTATTCCGGAGCCTACCAAGTACAAGGCTGGCGGTAAGGATATCACCGTAAATATTAAGGGTAAAGAGGAGTAC
>JAFNYX010000019.1 GCA_017654125.1 Alistipes sp.
ATTCCTGAGGCAGAGATTGAGGCAACTGTAATTTCGAATTTGGCTCTCAACAACCTTACCTCGAAGAAGGGTCTCTATGTTCAGGATGCTACCGGTGGCTTGCAGTTCTACCTCGCAGCAAACCACGAGCTCGCTTTCGGCACGAAGGTTAAGATCAACCTCACCGGTGCAAAACTTGCCGAGTACAATGGCGCTGTTCAGATTAGCGGCTTGGCTCTCGACAAGATTACAACCATCTCGACCGGCAACACTGTTGAGCCGAAGAAGGTTTCGATTGCAGACTTCCTCGCTAACAAGTACGAGGGTCAGTATGTAGCTATCGAGGGTGTACAGGTTGCTAACGCAGACCTCTCGAAGACTTGGGTTGTAGGTAGCGCTCACACCTCAATCAACATGGAGGATGCCAACGGCAACCAGTTCGTTGTATTCTCGTCGAAGTACGCTTCGTACGGTGGCGAGACCGTTGCACAGGGTTCGGGTACCATCAAGGGTATCTCATCAATTAGCAAGGGCGTAATGCAGATTCTCTTCGCTCAGGCAAGCGACTATGCAGATCTCACCGGCAACCGTTTCGGTGGCGGCACGACTCCTGACCCTACCCCAGACCCAACTCCGGATCCGGATCCAACTCCAACCCCTGGCGATGCAACAACCGCTTCGATTACCTTCAATCAGCAGGGTTACAAGAATGCAGAGGTTGTTGACGGTAAGGAGATTAAGATCGATGACAACATCACCATCGTATTTAAGAAGGGTTCGGCAAGCACGGCTCCTGCATACTACGATGCAAGCAACGGTATTCGCATGTACCAGAATGGTGCAACGTTGGACGTAACTGCAAATAATGGCAAGACCATCACGGCAATCGAGTTTACGTTCGACTACAAGCAGTGGTATCTCGGTGCAAGCACCGGTACTCTTTCTGCCGAGGGCGACGTTCGTACTTGGACAGGCGAGGCATCGGCTGTTAAGTTCACTTCGACCGGTACCGACAAGAGCCACCGTGCATACATCAAGGCTCTGAAAGTTACTTACAAATAACATTGACGCCATCTTTTTTCGGCAGGGCAAGTCCCTGCCGAGAAAAGATTTTTTAACAGATGAAGACGATTTTGAAAATTAACGCTAAAGTGCTTATTGCACTTACAACCATTTGTTTATTTGCACTGTGCGACACCGAGGACCCTTGGTCGCCGTATCAGTCGAAAGCAACCCTCACCCGCAACACTATGGGTTGGGATGAAACATCTATTACCGGCTCGACATCCGGTGATGTACGATACACATGGGAAGCCGTCATAATCGAGGGTTCCGAGTGGGTATCGTTCAGCAGCTCGTCAGAAGAGATTGCTGCAAGCGGAAAGGTGGGCAACAAATTTACGCTCTACTTCTCCAAAAATGAGTCTGCCGATGCGCGTACGGCTACGGTGCTCATAAAATTCTCCGACGGATATACAACCAATTTGCCACTCTCGCAACTCGGCAAGAGTGCCAACACTTCATACGACCGCAATTGGGGCGAGCAACCAGAGTACAAAAGTGGCTCTTCGCTCGTCTATAAAACATATTATACCACGCTATCGAACAAAAAACAGGTACGTAACTACTCCATTTGCTACGACACCGAAAAGCTCGTATCGCAATGGGTGGCATACCCAATACACAGCATCTATACCGACGGCCGAAACTATCCGAGTGGTGGACGTACAGATGCTTGGGCTTTTGACGATGCAATCACCGAATACTATAATGGTGGATATCGCATTGTAGAGTACGAATTTACCGACCCTGTTATCCCGCAAGAGAAGCAGCAAAACATCGTATCCGGTGCGTATGGTACGGGCGACAGCCGCGGACATATGCTCCCATCTGCTTCGCGTTACAATACGTGGATGACCAATGCACAAACATTCTACGCAACCAACATGATGCCACAAAATAGCAAATTCAACAGTGGCAGTTGGGCAAAAGTTGAGAATGGTGCTCGTTCGTCGGCTTGTGCCGATACACTCTACGTCGTTGTCGGAACGCTCTACGAAAATGCCAAGACATTCACTAGCCGAGGTCGTACAATTACACGTCCTACGCATTGCTACAAGCTTTTACTTCGCACCCGTTCGGGCAACACCAAGAAGAGCATTTCGCAAATCAACAATGCAAGCGAACTGAAAGCCATCGGTTTCTTGTTCGAAAATTCGAGCAATGCGGTAGATTATAGAAATGCTGTTGTTTCGATTGAGGAGGTTGAAAAGCGTAGCGGATTCAAATTCTTCCGCAATCTTAATCCGGAGATTGCTGACGAGGTAAAGCGCCAGAAAAATATTAACGATTGGAATTTTTAATCTAAAACACATTTTATAATATGAAAAAGCTGTTTTTGGCCGGAGTATTTGTAGCAGGACTCTTGTTGACCTGTTTCGCACAGAAGCCGCACATGGTTGTCTTCTACAACCTGGAGAATCTGTTCGATACGATTAACGATCCAGACAAATGGGACGACGAGTTTCTTCCAACCGGCGACAAAAAATGGAATTCTATCAAGTATCAGAAGAAGCAAAGCAATATGGAGCGTGTGCTCTTCGACATTGCGTTATTGCAGAAGAATTTCCCGGCCGTAATCGGCGTATCGGAGATTGAAAATCGCCTTGTGCTTGAAGATTTGATTGCACAGCCAAAACTTGCACACGGTAACTATCGCATCGTACACTACGATTCACCGGATCGCCGAGGTGTGGATTGTGCATTCTTCTATCGCCCTGATATCTTCAAGTTGGAGGGCAGCAAGGCTCACAAATTCCAGATGCCCGGTATGCCTAATTTCTACACCCGCGACCTCGTAACGATGTGGGGCACAATTGACGGCGAACCGTTCTTCTTCCTCGTTTCACACTGGCCATCGCGTCTCGGTGGCAAAGAGGCATCGGCCCCTAAACGTGAGGCAGCCGCTGCGCAGTGTCGTCGTATTGCCGACTCTGTACTCATGGCAAACCCTGCAACAAAGGTAGTAATTATGGGTGACTTGAACGACGACGCAACCGATAAGAGCATTACCGAAGTTTTGGGTGCAAAAGGCGACATCAAAAAGCTTGTGAAGGGCGATATGTACAACCCGTACATCGACCTTTTGAAGGCAGGATATGGTACGCTTGGTTATCGTGATTCGTGGAATCTGTTCGACAACATCATCGTATCGGAGAACCTTGCAACAGGTTCGACCGGCTCGTTGAAATTGCAGCGCGAGAAGGGATCGAAGTTCTATGGTTGCATCTTCTCGACTCCGTACATGGTGCAGCGCGAAGGTCAGTACAAGAACTACCCTCTTCGTACGTTTGTCGGCAACAACTTCCAAAACGGATTCTCGGATCACTTCCCTGTCTATATCTATATAGGTAAATAATATTTTAACTTACATATATGAAAAAATTTTTACTCTTCACAGTACTAACCCTACTCTCCTTTGCAGCAATCGCTCAGGAAGGAGCCATTAAGGGTCAGGTAGTGTCCCGTAACGGCCGAACGGCTGTCGGGAAGGTTAAGGTGACAATCGAGGCCATCAGCCAAAGTACCGTAACCGACGACAACGGTAACTTCGTATTCAATCAGATGCCTCGTGGCGACTATAAGTTGCTCTTCGTTGCTCCGGACTTCGAGCCGCTCGAATTGATGGTTCATGTCGAGCAGAATGTTCGCGATTTGCACACCGTAGTCATTGTTCCCTCGATACAGAATGAGGTGATGGACGATTCCGTATTTGCCGAGTTTGACAACGATTCATCGGCTTCCGATACGCAGGCACTTCCAACATCGCTCTCCTCGTCAAAGGATATCTATAACAACATCGCATCGTATCGTTTCAGCGAGATGCGTTTCAATGTTCGTGGCTACGATTCGATGTATCAGGACGTATATCTGAACGGCATCCGTTTTAACGATGCAATGACTGGCTATGGTCCGTGGTCGTTGTGGAGTGGTTTGAATGATGCAACCCGCAATCAAGAGAATGCAGCAGGTCTTACCCCTAATGATTTCGGTCTGGGTAACATCGGCGGTATAACGAACATCAACGCGCGTGCGTCGCAAATGCGTAAAGGTTTCCGCGCAAGTGTTTCGAACGGTAATCAGATGTATCGTTTCCGCGCTATCGTATCTTATGCTTCGGGTGCACTTGATAACGGCTGGTCGTACGGTTTCTCGATTTCGACTCGTCAGGGTGGTAACGGTTATGTTGATGGTGTGTACTATAACTCGTACGGCTACTTTGCATCCGTAGAGAAACTCTTCGGCACCAAGCACCGTTTGGCTCTGACAATCCTCGGCACCCCACAGCAGCGTGGTGCACAGCAGGCATCGACACAGGAGGCATACAACTTGTTTGGCAGCAACTACTACAATCCAAACGTCGGTATTCAGGATGGCAAAATGCGCAACACACGTGTACGTCGTACTCACGAGCCGATCGTTATGCTCAACTACTACTACGACATCAGCGAGAAGACCCGTTTGAATATCGCAACATCAGTTCGCTTCGGTTTCAACGGTTATTCAGCCCTCACATGGAAGGATGGTGCAGACCCTCGCCCGGACTACTACCGCTACCTCCCATCGAACTATTTGAGCCAAATTACGCCGGAAATTCCTGGAATCTTCCAAGCAACTAGCGAAGAGCAAATATACAACTATATCTCGGCTGCGCTCAACGCAATGCAGATTTGGGATGGTCGTATCAACTTCGACAGAATGTACAACGCAAACCGTCATCGTGACGATTCGACCGCTGGCTACGCTTCCGGTTTCCGCTCCAACTACATGATTGAGGAGCGTCATACAGACCAAATCGACTACAACTTCGTTGCTAACATTTCGCACGATTTTAACCGCAATCACCGCATCCTCGGTGGTCTGAAAGCCCGCATCAACCGTACGGAGTATTACAGCACAGTTAAGGATTTGCTCGGTGGTGACTATTGGCTCGATATCGACAAGTTCGCAGAGCGCGACAAAGGCAGCAACGTTATTGCATACCAGAACGATGTTGACTACTTCAATCAATATGGTCACGCACGCGTTGTAAAAGAGGGCGATAAGTATTCGTATGACTACTACGCACACATCCGTCAGGCACAGTTGTGGGCACAATACAACTACACCATCGGTGGTTTCAACATGAGCATTGGTGGTGAGGCTGGTTATACATCGATTTGGCGTCAAGGTTTGTGGCGCAAGGGTCTGTTCCCTGATGGCAACGACTCGTACGGAGACTCTAAGCACTTGAACTTCTTTACATACAAGGCAAAGGCCGCGTTCTCGTATCGTTTCTCGGGCGCACACTCGTTGTCACTCAATGCATTTGCAATGCAGGATGCTCCAAAGTTCCAGTCAGCATTTGTTTCGCCTCGTACTCGTAACCAAAGTAATCCTGGTTTGAAGCCAGAGAAGATTTACAGTGCCGAGCTCACCTATAACCTCAATTTGCCATACATCAAGGCACGTGTTTCGGCATACTTTACCAAGATGAATGACGTATCGAAGGTAATCTCGTTCTACGACGATACACAATCTTCGTTCACCAACTTTGCAATGTCGGACATCGATAAGCGTTACTACGGCGTTGAGTTGGGTTTGAACGTACCAATTTGGAACGGAATCGCCTTCCAGGCAGCTCTCAACTGGGGTGACTATCGCTACACATCGAATCCGAACTTTGTTCAGATTATTGACAACAGCGCAGAGATTGAGTTGATTGACAAGGTGAATTGGAAGAATTTCTTCGTAGAGAGCACTCCTCAGGTAGCGCTCAACGTGGGTCTCGACTATCGTAGTTCGAACAACTGGTTTGCATCGATTAACTTCAACTTCTACGACAAACTTTATCTCTCGATGAACCCGGCATACCGCACCAATAATGCCGTTAAGTCGTATGTACACGTTCTTTCGAACGAGTCGGCTTCGGATGAGGCAAAGGCATGGGCTCTCGGCAATATCGACGCAATGCGTAAGCAGGAGTATCTCGGTCATGCATATACACTCAGTGCAAGTGTCGGCAAGAACTGGTACATACATCGCAAATATATGCTCGGTTTCAGCGCAGAGGTTAAGAATATTCTGAACAACCGTAACATCAAGACCGGTGGTTACGAGCAGATGCGTATGCGTCGTACCCGTGGTTGGAATGGTAATGAGTCGGGCTCGAATCCGGCAGAGCCATTCTACTCGCGTTTCGACTCGAAATACTTCTATATGTTGGGAACAACATACTTCCTCAATGTTTACTTCCGTTTCTAAAAGAAAAAGACTATGAAAGTTCTGAAAATATTTATTGTAGCACTCACCGGACTGATTTTGACCGGTTGCTATAACGATTTCGATTCACCTGCTTGGTCAGAGATTATGACCGACGAGCAGATGCAGGCAGAGGGGATGCAGCACCTTACCATCAAGGAGTTGAAGGATATGTTCTTCCCACTCAACAACTCCGGTTCGACCAACTCGCAGGCCGAGACCAAATACAAGCGTTTCGTATTGAGCGAGGACGAATGCACCGATTATGAGCTTGCTAACGACCGCTATATCGTAGGCGACTACTACATCAAGGGTAAGGTTATCAGCAGTGACGAACAGGGCAATATTTACAAGTCGTTGCACATCTTCGACGGCACAGCAGCAATCGAACTTAAACTCACAAACGGTCTCTTTACCGAGTTCCCTTGCGACCTCTCGACCCGAGAGACTTGCTGGGTATATGTACGTCTTACGGGACTCTATATGGGCAGTTTCCGCATGATGCTCTCTATCGGTGATGTTCCGACCGAGAGTTTGAATGCATACGGAATCTACAAGTACTACGCAAACTCGAATATCGTATCGTCAAACAAGGTTGCTCAACACGTATTCAAAGGCCAAAACTGTTACCTTTCTGAGGGTAAGGATGTGACCGACGACATCTATGTTGTAGAGAACTCCGCTGAGGCAAAGAAGATCTACAATGCAGACTTCCTCGGCCGTCTGATTCGTTTCAAGAATTTGGTTGTTACCTATCGTGGTGTTAAGGATGAATCGGGCAAGGAGCCATATCCTGCACTCACCAGCGGCAGCAACACCAACATCTATCCAAGTTGGTTGTGCACAAGCGGTATTGTCATGGATGGTTCGGTACAGTACGTTGTCAGCAAGCCGTGGTATCAGTTGGCATATAGCTTGAACAACATTTCGCTTTACGGCAGTGTTGCTCTCTGCTATGAGGATAAGCTCCCAATGACGCACGGTTCTACCCCAGGCTTCTATACGGCTCGTACAAGCGGTTATTCGCGTTATGCAGGCAAGGTTGTTCCGGAGAATGGTGCAAAGGGCAGCGTACTTGCAATCTATGCTATCTACTCGCACAGCTACAACTTCAACGAGGAGAGCCGCGACCAATCGGGTGCATTCCAGCTCACAACGGCGCGTTTCGAAGACTTCCTCCCGGAGTACTACTCGTCACTCACACCAGAGCAGTTGGCTGCACGTGAGGCGTGGGTAGTAGCAAACACCCCACAGGAGTCTATCGACCTTCCACAAACCTTGAAGGACGACGATATGGATTAATCCTATAAGTGTGACTGTAAAAAAAGTCTGCCAAAAATTGTTGGCAGACTTTTTTGTTTGAACAGCTTGGCAAATGCGATGGGCTGTACTTGGGTACTGCCCATTGACGATAATTGCGTTAACGGCAGTAGTTGCGCCATTATCTCGAAGTGAAGTTTTGTCATTAGAATGGTGAAAATACAACGCTCGGCGGAATCGTAACGCCATACCCAACTCAAAAAATTGCATTTTGAGGAGGTATTTACAACACCGTCAAGAATTTTATGGCAGGAGCATACTCTGCGTATGTGACTGTCATAAAATTTGACGACAAGGAAGAAAATATCCCTCAAAATCAATTTTAGCGGCAGTAGTTGCGCCATTATAATGACAAAAAAAAGAGGGTAAGCTACTTATATCGCACCGCTACAACCGCATACCCTTGCTCAATTCCTTGCCTGGGGGAGTTCTGCAGGAGCTGGTCGTATAAGACTTACCCGACTG
>JAFNYX010000020.1 GCA_017654125.1 Alistipes sp.
ACCCACCCGTCGCTTCGCAAGAAGAAGATTTACGAAGTGACGCTTGACAAACCACTCACTCGCGCCGATTTCGATCAGTTGGCAGAGGGCGTGACGCTCGAAGACGGCGAAGCATTCTTCGACGAGATTTCGTGGTTGAAAGACGACAAGAAGTCGGTCGGCGTAGAGATTCACTCGGGCCGCAACCGCATCGTGCGTCGTATGTTTGAGCACCTTGGATATAAAGTAACAAAGCTCGACCGCGTATATTACGCAGGTCTTACGAAAAAGAACCTCAAACGAGGCGCTTGGCGTTTCCTCACCACAGACGAGGTTAATCGTATTAAGTCCGGACGCTACGAGTAGCAAATAGATTTTATTACATATTCACAAAGGATGTCGGGCGAAAGAGTCTCCGGCATCCTTTTTTATTTGCGCACGCTGCAAACTCACTTGCGTTTTTTGCTGTTTCGCCGAAAAAGTGTGTATCATATACACAACTTTCACAGACTTTTCGTATCTTTGTATAAAACAATCTAAACTAATCGAAATGAAAAGGGTTATTTTCGCGCTGTTGTTTGCACTCATCGCAGCAAGTTCGGCCGTAGCGTGGGACAGTAGAGGTCACTCGACCGTCGCATATCTTGCCGAACGACACCTCACTCCGAGAGCAAAGGCAAACATCGAACGATACATAAACGGCAAGAGCATCGTATATTACGCATCGTGGATGGACTACAACCGTACGGATCCGCCGTTTGACGTGACAAACGATTGGCACGTCGATTATTGGACCGACAAACAACGCACGGACAGCGAAGGTAATCCGCAGCCACCTCTTTCGGTGAGCCAAATCAAGCGCATAGTTGCCGAGATGGGCGACTTCCGCACTATGCCCGACTCTCTTGTGAATATAAACATCAAGTATCTCGTACATCTTGTGGGCGATATGCACTGCCCTGTTCATATCGACTTTCCGAGATTCCGTCCAGTACGCGTTACGGTCGATGGCAAGACCACAAAATATCACGCGATGTGGGACGGTATGATTGTATCGAAAAAGCACAAAGAACTCTCGGCGATGCAGTTCGCTCGCGAACTCGATAAGTTCTCGACCGAGCAGATTGCTACCACACAGCAAGGAACGCCAGACGATTGGTATGCAGAGACAGTGCGCGAGGCAGACAAAGCATTCAAACTGCTGCCCGAGGATAAGATTGTCACCTATGACAACTACTTCAACAAAGCTATCGAGATAGTCGAAGAGCGACTCACCGTAGCCGGTTATCGTTTGGCTGTAATTCTTAACTCTATTTTCGACAAATAAACCACTCTTCAAACATGAAACAATTTTTCGCGATAATCATCACTCTACTCGTCGCACACAACGCAAGCGCATGGTCGGGCGCAATTCACTCGGGCATTGCTGCAATTGCAGATGCAAACCTTACGGCGGATGCTAAGAGTGCTATCGACGAGGCATTGGAAGGCCACTCGATTATATATTACGCACATTGGATGGATGATGTAGCCGACAGTGAAACACATAAACACACAAAGAGTTGGCACAATGTGGCCATAACGCCGAAAAACGTACCACTCTCCGCAAAAAAGGCGGCAAAGAGCAAGGTAAAGGGCGCAAGCAATGCCTTGGCGTTGGAGGGTTTGGTTACGGCAATCAACGCCCTCACAAATCGCTCAGCCCTCACTACACAACAGGTGGCCGACAATATTCGTTACATCGTCAGCATCGTTTGCGATTTACACTGTCCACCACACTACATCTTCACCGATACGCCGGCGTGGAGCGATGTAACATACACGCTTGCAGGTAATAAACATACGCTCAAATACTCTGCCTTCTGGGAGTACTCCGCAATTCGCCACACGTTCATCTGGAAAACGCAGGAGTTTGTGCATCAACTCTCGCGCAAGAGCCCCGAACAGGTGGCAGCACTCACCGCAGGCAGCATCACCGATTGGGTGAGCAGAAACGCCGAACAGTATCGCGTAGTGCTCGGCATGATGGAGTCGGGAGCACACTTCAACGAGCGCACGTTCCGCCTGTGGAACAACAAGATATACCCTATCTCAACCGAGATTGTTGCAACGGCAGGCTATCGTTTGGCGGCAATTCTCAACTCGCTTTTTGACGAAAAAGCACCTCGCGTAAAAACCAAATAAATGAAAGCAAACGGTATGAAAAAGATAGTACTCTTTATTCTCGGCATCCTACTCACCGCCCCATCGCACGAATGTTTTGCATGGGGACGTAACGGCCACGCAACAATCACATACATTGCCGAACGCCACCTTACCCCACAAGCGAAGGCAAACATCGAGAAATGCCTCGACGGTGGTTCAATGGTCTATTATTCATCGTGGTTGGACTACCACCGCGATGAGCATAAGGTGTGGAAGAGACTGCGCCACACGTTCGACATCGACATCGCCACCGGCAAGCCGGCAGGCCGACCTATAAAACAGTTGCGTTCGTCGCTCAAAAAGTTGCACAATTATCAAGAGTTGCCCGACTCAACTCTCAAACTTTCGCTTTATCACTTTCTGCATGCGTTCGGCGACTTCCATTGTCCGGGTCATATCCAACATGTCGATTACACGGGCGAAAAGCCAAAGATTGTAAAATATACCGATTACGACGTCTATTACGCACCTCGAAAGAAGCGTATTCAGTACCATAAATTGTGGGATACGCCCGTACTCAGCCACAACCATACGGATTGGGGATATATGGATTGGGGGCATGCTCTCGACAGCGGTGTCTCGCAAGAGTATATCGACCGTGTAACGGCCGGCACACTCGAAGATTGGTTTACGGAGGCGGCAAGTTCCACCGTACGTATCTATTCAGATATTCCGCGTTCGCCGAAGGGGGCAAAAGACGAAGAGTTGCCTGTCGTCACACTCAACCTGATGAATGAATACGGAGATTTGGCTGCCGAGCAGATGCTCAAAGCGGGTCTGCGCATGGCAAAACTCATAAACGAAATTTTCGGAGAATAATAATAAACTCATTTATCATGAAACGAATCATTTTTCTTTTATTCACCTTTGTGACACTCCTTCCGCTTAACGCTTTCGGTTGGGGACGTTTGGGCCACTACACCGCAGCTGAAATTGCCGAGCGCCACCTGACTCCGGAGGCAAAACGCAACATCGAACGCTACACGAATGGCACACCACTTGCCGAGTATGCCGTATGGATGGATGTTGTGGCAAAGACAGAGCCATACAAACACCTCCTGCGTGGTTGGCACGCTACGATTGCCGACACACGTTGCAAATCGCCGAAAAAAGTGCGCGACGAGTATCGCGATGGTCGCGACGGCATTTCCGCAATGGAGTATTTCACCGAAGAGTTGCGCAATCGCGAGCGTCTGAGCGACTCGGTCGTGCTGGCAGCCATCAAGTGCATCGTGCATATCATTCCCGACTTCCACTGTCCGGCACACGTTCGTTTTACGGACTATAAGAACAGTGGTGATTTCAAGGTGATGTTCTACGGCAAGAAAACCAAGTTCCACAAGATTTGGGATTCGGGCGTCATCTCACGCGGTCGTGGCATCAAGGACCACAAGAAATACGCCGACATGCTCGACACCTATTCTAAGAGAGAGATTGCACGCGCAACAAAGGGCGGTCCGCAGCAATGGTTCGAAGATGCTGCTCGCAAGGTACGCCCTACGATGTACTCCGTAAAGGCGGGTGACACGTTGGACGAGAAGTGGGTAAAGGAGGTATTGCCATTCGGAGAGCAGCTCGTTACCGAATCGGGCTACCGTCTTGCGAAGGCACTCAACACGCTGTTTGGTAACGAAAAACCTAAAAAATCAAAATAATCAAAAAAATCAAAATTATGAAAAAACTTTTTGCTTTGCTGATTGCTATTATACCATTGGTGGCAACAGCGCAGTATAACCCGGATATTGTATATACCAATATCTCGAAAACGGCACAGCGCACCGAAATCATCCTCCCTGAGGTGAACGGCTACACACTCTACAAGGCTGACCTGCACATCCACTCGTTCTACTCGGACGGCCACTGCTCGCCAAGATATCGCGTTAGAGAGGCGTGGTTGGACGGTCTTGATATCATTGCGATTACCGACCATATTGAGTATCGCGGTAACGAGCAGTACTTCCTGGAACACTTGAAAGGTTACACGGACGGTAAAGTCATTAAGGCACGTAACCGCGTCGTCATCGAAAAGCCTGCAACCGAGGAGGGTATTCTCGTAGATTTGAATCTCTCGGTCCGCGAGGCAAAGAAGGAGGCAAAGAAGTATGATATGCTCATTATCCCTGCTGCGGAAATTACACGTGAGCCGGTGAAGATTGGCCACTACAACGTACTCTTCTCGACTGACAACAACAAGATTTACGATCCGGATCCGATGCAGGCGTTGCGTAACGCTCGTGCACAAGGCGCATTGATTATGCACAACCATCCGGGTTGGAAGCGCAAGAGTGTCGAGAAAACCGAGTTTGAGGTTAAGGCATACAACGAGGGATTGATTGACGGCATCGAGGTTGTAAACGGCTCGCAGTTCTATCCGAAAATCATCGACCGCGCCATCGAAGAAAAACTCTTTATGGCATCAACTACGGACATCCACCCTACTACGGCCGAGTTCTATCGCCTGAAGGGCGATTTGCGCAACATGACGTTTATACTCGCAAAGGATAAGTCGCTCAAATCAATCCGCGAGGCATTGGAGCAGAATCGCACCATTGGTTATTCGGGCGGTCAAATTATCGGTGAAGAGGAGTTGCTTAAAGCATTTTTCATGGCAGGTGTAAAGGCGCGCCTGCTCGACACCGACAAGAAAGGCAAGCATTCGATTCTCGTAACCAACACCACTTCGCTCACATTCCGCTTGCGTCGTGGTAAGGGTGTATCGCATGAACTCTCGCCATTCCAATCGATATACTACACAGTTGACAAGGGCAAAAATTTGACCGTAACAGTAGATAACATGTGGATTGGCGACCACAAACATCCAAACATCACCATTCCGGTCGAGTAATATTTTTCGCATAACGACATAAGCAATACCCCGGCCAATCTTTGTATGAGTCGGGGTATTTTGTATTCCCTCTACCAAGTGAGTAGAAGTTTCGCAACAGGCGAGAGCAGACCAAGCAGATGAAATGTACAGATTTTTTGAGGCGATTTTTGGACCCCATTTTTCAAAGTGGTGACCAAAAGTGACCATTGCCCCCGACCTGAATAATCTTTGAGTGGGTTGTTTTAAGTGGGTCGAACGGTCGCAGCAGGTTTGAGCAGAGC
>JAFNYX010000122.1 GCA_017654125.1 Alistipes sp.
ACCTCCGGCCACGAAACGGTAATCGTATTGGCATTAACCGTAGCGGTTGGAACAGGCGCATCGAGCGGAGTCAGCATCTCGTCGTTACCCGTACCATCCAATTTATAGAGTTGGATTGGCAGATAACCGGTAAACGATGTCGATGGGTAGTAGCTGAAACGCAGACTTGTAGAGGCATTGTTGAATCGCAAATATGCACCACCCGAACTTACGATATCCATTTCGTTGCCATTGAACGAGATAGTATTTGCGTGTTTTGTTGTCGTGCTTGTGTCGAGTGTGGTTTTATTTGACGTTGCACCAATATACATACCACTTGCACTCTTAATGGCATAACCCGAAGTAACCTTCTCGATAGTGAAGTAGATGTCGTTATTTGCGGCAGCGAGTGCAATTTCGCCATTGCGAACAGAAACGATGAAATTATTATCAAAAGCATTCAATTCCGAAAGCGAACCATCGAATGCAAGATTCTCACTCTCGCAAACAATCAGGTACTGACCGGAGAAGTCCTTCAATGTACCAGAAACTTTCTTGTAGATAATTTGGCCTATCTCCTGCAAAACTGCCACCTCGACTTGGAGCGTCGCCTTCGAGCCCGCAGCCGTAATGGTAATCTTACCCGAACGCTCGGCTGTATCAGGATTCTTCGAAGCGCGAACACTGACGGTCGTAACGCTTACCGAAGTGGTAAATGCAGCGGTATCCGACTCGGCGGTAATCTTCACATTGCTACCAAGATTCTTCGCCATAACCTCGATTTGCTGCGTACCACCTGCACCCTCGAAGAGCAACTCTGTCGGCTCAATGGTCAAGGTCGGCGTCGCACCAAGAACGGTAACCAACATCGGCTCGGAGGTTATCGGATAGTGGTTGTCGGCATGAGCCGTAACGGTGATGCTCCACTCGCCGGCAGCAAGATTATCGACAACAAACTCCGTCTCGGTAATGCTGCTATACACAACATCCTCCTCGCCCTCCATCGAGCAGGTAACCGTATAATAGAGACCGGTAAGGGTCATACCCGTCAAATCGTGAGTCCAAGCAACATTTACGATATTGCTCTCGGTCTCCTCGGCAGTTGTAATCACCGGAGCGGCCGACATCTGCGACATAAGCGGCGTTGTCGAAGGCACATTGTGGTAGAGAGCAATATCCGATTGAGCGGAAGTATAGGTACGGAAATAACTCTTACTGATATTGTATTGAATCTTAGTCGACGCAGATGACTTTGCAGAGATGGTTGCAACACCTGTATCGGCAACCTCAACAACCCAGTTACAACTACTACTAAGATTTTTTGTCGACTTCAACGTTCCGTTTGATTGGTAAATGTAGCCATAGTCACTCTCGTAAAAAGCCCAAGTGCCATCAGCTGTTCCCTCGCGAAGTTCGAAAACTTCTACGGTACTATCAATGGAAATGAAGTTACCATCCTTTTCAATGGCAGTCTGATTACGGTAAGTAGACGATTTCGATGTACTCATTGCGACATCAAAATCTTTTGCAGCAATAACTACCTTTTTGCCCGCAGCCAAAACCGAAGCATCGGTTACAAGCTCAAACATATCGACCATTGTACGGGCCGTACGCTCGGCGCCTGACATATTGATACCGAGCAAACTGCGAGTATTCACCTTAAAGGTCTTGTTCGCCGAGGCAAACGTGCGAGTGTAGATAGCTCTATTGGTTGCAACAGTGATGGCAATCGACTCGGTCGTAAACGGTGCCGATGCAAACCATACAACGAAATTGCCGTCACCATCGAGCGTGTTATGCTCCTCGTTGTCTGCGTAAGTCAAACGAATCTTATTCTTGGCACTGGTCGGCGCGATTGTCTGACCGGCAAGATCGAGCGAGAAATCGCCCGCCAAAGCAACCGAAGGATCGACCTCAAACTCGACATACTCGATTGTCTCATCATCCATGTAACCCTCAACCGCCGAAAGACCTTTAAGCGTAAGCATACCGTGAGCAACCAAACGGGTCCAGAACATCGAAATTTGCTCCTCGTAGGTCGGGAATTTGCTGTACGTATTGCGCGAACGCGCCACCAGAAGGTCGGCCATACCGTCGAACGACGTTGCCGATGGCGACTGGATTTGCGGAATCGAAACATTGACGAGACCAGCCTCGCTATCAGCGAAGTCAGGCTTGTTACCCTTGGTTGCCTCCGACGGATAGAGACCGTAGAAAACGAGCTCACCCTCCGTCTCCGGATCGTTGAAGAGCTGTGTTACGCGGAATACCGAAAACTCGGAATCCGTGCTCTGCTCGTCCGACGTATAGAGCTTCGCCGCAACCTCTGCACCCGCTTCGCGACCATCAGCATTCTGCCATACACCATCGCGGGTGTAGCTGATACGGATACGGTCGCCCTTCGACCAATGGATGGTCTCGCCCGTATGATGGGTTCGCGACTCGCCACTCTCATTATCGGCAGCAAACGCAAGCTGACGATAAACGCCCTTGGTCGGGGTTTCAGTCTGAGTCGAATCAATTGTGTTGTCGCTATTCGTACAACTAATAAATGCCGTTGCTACCACAGCAACAGTCATTAGAAAACCGTAAATCTTTCTCATATATCTATACTGTTACTGTTTATTCAAGGCCTCCCAAATCGCTACTAGCGCTTCCGCCAAGTTCACCAAGACTCTCGTCTTTGTAATTATTATTCACGCAGCCCGTTATCACAAAGCCCCGTTCGACAAAAATTTGACATACTCGCAAATCGGGAGTCATATACCCCATACCGCAAGATGTCTTCATATCAAACAAACCTCTTCTCATAAATTAATTTTATTTCACTATATTATTCTATATTTCAACACTTTACCCTCTCCGTACATGATACGACGGTTTAAAACTGAAAACATTTTGTGACAAAGTTATACAATATTTATATAAGATGTACGTATTTTAGACAAAAAAATAGATATTTTCCAAGATTATTTACTTTATATTTCTGCAACACAACCTCTTAAATAAAACAAAACGCATAAATATGAAGCACAATACATTTAACAATGCAATAGAGATGCCATCCTCATTGTTTGTATTGTGATTTTTTATATCTTTGCAAAACATATACCGTTCATTTCAACGATGAAAGTAGCCCTTATTCAGCCATCACTTGCGTGGTGTGACGCATCGGAGAACATCTCCCGCATCGAACGTTATATCGCCTCTGCACCGACGGCCGAACTATACGTTCTGCCGGAGATGTGGAGTACCGGTTTTGTTATCGAGGCACAGGATGTGGCACGCACCGAGCAGGAGTGCGAAGCCCTTGCATGGATGTGTCGCACGGCACGCGAGCGCGATTGCGCCATTGCCGGCTCGCTCGTTATCCGCGAGGGAGAACAATTCTACAATCGTATGTATTTTGTGACACCCGAGGGAGTTGCTGCACGATACGACAAATATCATCTATTCCGTCTGGGTGGTGAAACAAAACGCTACACGGCCGGCAACAAGCGTGTCGTGATCGAATGGCGCGGAGTGCGTTTCTTGTTGCAAGTATGCTATGACGTGCGGTTTCCGGTCTTTTCGCGCAACCGTTTAGTGGACCGTCGCGCAGAGTACGATGTTGCGATATATGTCGCCTCGTGGCCTACGGAGCGATTGGAGGTATGGCAGAAACTCATCGTCGCACGCGCCATTGAAAATCAGGCATATGTTGTTGCAGTCAATCGCACGGGAACGGATGCCTATTGTAGTTATTCGGGCGGAAGCATCTGCGTGAATGGTGAGGGCGATATAGTGGCTGACGCTGCTGATAGGACGGGTATTACCATGGCGGATATCGATATGATTGCGCTCGGAGAGCTACGTCGCCGATTCCCGACACTATGCGATGCCGACGAAGTGTTGTTGCAATTGAACCACTAGCCCACAACCACAAAAACAACTCTGCCACACCGCCACCGGCTGACCGACCTCGGAGCCGAGGTCAAACGGTCGCCAAACTCAACAATACAAAAAAGAGAAGTTCACACACACACACATTGCAGAACTTCTCATTCGTACTCTACGATGTCCTATTTTAGAACGAGTTTTTGCTAGACTTATCTCGTCTTTTGCCCCTCCCATTTTCAAAGTGGAGACCAAACGTGACCATTTTTGAGGTTTTGAAAAGAAGAAACCCTCGTAGAAGTTGTTCTACGAGGGTTTTCAGTACCCTATGATATTCTATTTTCGAACGAGTTTCTTCGTGACTTAGGTCGCCTTTGGTCGTTGCGAGATATTGTTCC
>JAFNYX010000123.1 GCA_017654125.1 Alistipes sp.
CGATTGGTTTCTATTCTGCGACACAGCGTTCCGCATATCGCCACCGCTCATCATCAGCGACGAGGAGATTCGCGACAGCACAGCGATTATCATTCGCTGTCTCGACCGTCTGTAAAAGACGGAAATTCGCCCCCAAAAAACACAATACGCCGACCGTTATCTGACAACGGCCTAATCCGCACGCGCACCTACAAAAGCATAGGCGGACAACCGCTCCCCTCCGAAGCTGTTGTCCGCCTAAACGTCTATATAGCTATCCGCTATTTGAATATGTCGTTCAACAACATAGCCAAACGAAAACCGGCTCGCGCCATACATTTATCGTTAATCAGCTCCATACGATTCTGCAATTCGCGCGACATATACGCATCCGGTTTTGCCCACTCGTACAACGGAGCGGCAAGTCGGCCCATATCATCCGCCCACGAGCGAACGTCACCGCTACTCAAACCCTCCTTCTGTTCGCCATAACAGAGCATCAAATCCTCGGCATACATCTCACACGAGAAACAAGCTCTGCGATTGACAAGTGACGCATCCCAGAATTTGCGCCAGCCGTAAGGCGAAACCACCTCCTTCTTGCCGAGTTTGCCATTCGACATACCAATATTGAAATTCTTGCGCGAATCGGGAATGCCACCGATACGAACGTGTGCCACATTGTGCATATCCGCCACAAGGTGGATGAGTGTTTTGAGCGAAGCCACCATCGTCGAATCACTATGTTCGCCACGCGCCTTCAACTCCTTCACGCAACGCTCTATCTGAACAACACCATCCTTCTCGGACGTGGTGAGCGAACGCATATCGTCCGACACGGTAATAAAGTGCCATGCACCCGTATATTTCGTCTGCTCGTTCTTCGTAAGCGTCTGCAACCACCATGCGCCCGAGGCAAGCGAGCCACCGAGAATTGCTTCGGTCTGCTGCTTTGCTGCCGGAGTCAGATTCTGCTCGGCGAGCGTTGCGATACACTCCTGTGCAAACTTATTCCAAGCCGAAGCCGTCGAAACACACATTACGGCTACAAGCAAAATAACGTATCTCTTCATTACTACCCCTCCTATTTACTAAAAATCTGGTTCAAAATGTTAGCAAGGCGATAACCGCCACGAAGCATCTGTCGCGTAGTAATCTCCTTCATGCGAGCGTGCGACTCCTTGGGCAACGTCGTAATCTCCGAACCCATCGGCATCAGAGTATAGATTTCGCGCATCTCCTCCGCATTCTGCTTTGCCCAATCATCCGGCGTACCTGCACAAATCGCCGCCTTCTCGGCATCGGTCAGCGTATCGTACTTTGCAGCGATTTCGTCGGCCTTCATACCTTTATTATAGTATCCGATTGCTGCATCCCAAAAACTATGGAAACCCAACTTTTTGTCCTTCTGCAACACGGAGCGCTGTTTAAGAGCCGGCTCCTCGGTGTACTTCATATGGGTCGGGCACTGCATATCGCCAACCATATGAATCAGATATTTAAGGTTATCACACACAATGGAGTCCTTCAAGCGACGATACTTCTTCATCTGTTTGCAGATGCGCTTGATTTGGAACGCTGCGTTACGCGTATCGCCAGCAAACTGCTGATTCTCGGCATCGACCTCTATGCCGTGCCAATAATTCGTCTCCTCAAAGCCCTTACAGTTACGCCAATAATCCATCCACGAAGCGTGGTAGGGCAACGTGTGTTTCAAGTAGCCGCGGCACTTCTCTTTCGCCTCCGGCGTCATATTACGCTCGGCGATGACCGCAATTGTCGCGTGGCCTATATTATTCCACGCCCGTACACTATGCACGGTTGCAAGCAAGGCAACAGCCATTGCAAGCATCAGTAATCTTTTCATTATTAATAGTGTTTTAGAGTGTTATTCCTTATTTTTAGTATCTATACATATCGTCACCGGGCCATCGTTCACGAGTCGCACCTGCATATCTGCACCAAAACGGCCCGTTTCGACTCTCTCGCCGAGCGTCTGCGAGAGCATCTCTACAAAACGTTCATACATCGGACGTGACACCGGCTCAGGAGCCGACCGTATATACGACGGACGATTGCCCTTCTTGGTCGAAGCATAAAGCGTGAATTGGCTGACAACCAACACTCGTCCTCCCACCTGACCGACATCGAGATTCATCACCCCCTGCTCGTCGTCAAAGATACGCAAGCGCGATATTTTACCACACAACCACTCCGCATCCGCTTCGGTATCCTCCATCTCGACACCTATCAAAACAAGCATTCCGCGACCGATACGGCCGACCGACTCACCGTCGATTGTAACTTCGCACTCACTAACACGCTGTATGACTGCTCTCATAACTTTACTCTATTTTGACTGCACCGACTCCTCAAAGAATCGCCACAAAGCATCATCTTTCGGCACGGGTGCAACAACACGCACCTGCTCGTGACGCACCGGATGCTCGAATATGATTTCGCGCGAATGGAGCGAAATACCACCGCCGACATTCGAACGTTTTGCACCATATTTCAGGTCGCCCTTTATCGGACAACCGATTTTCGAGAGTTGGGCACGAATCTGATGGTGACGACCCGTAAGCAACTCCACCTCGACCAACGTATAGCGGTCGCTACAACCCAGCACCTCGTAACGCAGACGCGCCGCCTTCGCATCACCTTTTGGCGATGAGTAGCAGAAGGAGCGATTGGCTCGACCATCGCGCAAAATGTAATGGTTCAACTCGCCAAACTCCTCCTCCGGACGCGACTCGACAACCGCCCAATAACGCTTATGCATCTCCCCTCGACGCAACATCTCGTTGAGGCGTGACAATGCCTTCGAGGTCTTGGCAAAGAGCACCACACCGCTCACCGGACGATCGATACGATGTACCACACCAAGGAAAACATCCCCGGGCTTTGCATCGCGCACCTTGATATACTGCTTTATCTCGTTCTCCAACGCCGAAGTGCCGTTGGGGTCGGGTTGCACCAAATCGCCACATCGTTTATTGACGAGTAGCAGATGGTTGTCCTCCCACAAAATATCTTCACCTACAAACATCGTTTTTTAGAGTTGGAATGTGAAAGGCAAAAGCAGCTCGGCATTCTCGACAACCGAAGCCGTACCGCCGCCGCTCATAATTACGCGCATCGGCACCTGCTGACGACGCTGAACATCGAGAATAACCTGACGGCACGCTCCACACGGATAACATTCACGCTCCGACGGCGAGGATGTGATTGCGAGCGCCTCCACCGGATCGTCGGCGTGGTTTGCCTCCGCATAGTAGAGCACCGAACGCTCGGCACAGATACCCGACGGGAACACCTCGCTCTCGCTATTGGCACCGTGCAACACCACTCCGCTACGCAAGCGTACGGCTGCACCCACACTGAAATGCGAATATTTAGGATAGGCCTTCGCAAGCGCCTTCTCCGCCTCGGCAACGAGTGCGCGGTCGTCTGCCGATAGTTCGTCGAGCGAATCAACGTGCAGATAACGAATCTCCAAACTCTTCTCCATAGTATTAGAAATTGTTTAGTATAAGTATGCAAATATACAAAATTATTGCAACAACTATACGCCCACGCGCAAAAACCGACGAAAAATTGTACTCCGAACCAAACTTTTTCATATTTTTGCGCTATGTATTTATGGGGAGATGACAGACCGTATAACAGTTACGCCGGATATTTTCGGCGTCTCATGGGTGAGCGTGTACAGAAGGTTGCCGTAAACGCAGGCTTCTCGTGCCCGAATCATGACGGAACACTCTCGACGGGCGGTTGCACCTTCTGCAACAACGCCGCCTTCACACCATCCTACTGCCAGCCATCTAAAAGTATCACCCAACAGATTGAGGAGGGCATTGAATTTCACACGCGACGCTATCGTCGCGCAACACGCTATCTGGCATATTTTCAATCGTTTTCGAACACATACGCACCACTCGACCATCTGCGTCGGTTATACGACGAGGCTCTTTCACATCCGCTTGTCGCAGGCGTTGTCATCGGCACTCGTCCCGATTGTGTTGACGCCGAGAAGTTGGACTACTTCGCTTCGCTTGCTCGTCACCACTACGTAGCAATCGAATACGGTATCGAATCGACCTGCGACGCAACATTGCGTGCCGTCAATCGCGGTCACGACTTCTCTACTGCCGTTCGCGCTGTCGAGATGTCGGCCGAACGCGGACTACACGTCGGAGCGCACTTCATACTCGGCTTGCCGAACGAGAGTGATGAGATGCTTATCGCACAGACCGAAAAAATCAACGCTCTACCACTTACGACCGTAAAATTTCACCAGTTGCAAATCTTCCGTGGCACGAAGCTGGCCGAGGAGTATGACCGCTCGCCGGATAGGTTCCGATTTTGGACATTGGACGAGTATATCGACCTGATTGTCGAGATTTTACGTCATCTGCGTCCCGACCTTGTCGTCGAGCGTTTTGCCAGCGAGGCACCACCTCGTTTCCACCACTGCGAGGGGTGGGGGCTCATCCGCAACGAGACACTTTGGGCAATGCTCGAAAAAAGATTACACGAAAAACGTGCTTTTCAAGGCGAAAAATTCATAACTTTGTCGCACAAATAGGTTATTGACTATGCAAATTGGGAAAACAACTCTTCTGACATCCATCAAAGAGTACGTTCTGATGACCGTCGGAATGTTCTGCTACGCATTTGGCTGGATTGGCTGTATTCTGCCGGCAAAATGTGTCGGCGGTGGCGCAACGGGTCTCTCACTGCTCATCTATTACTTTACGGGGCAGACGCTCAGTATCGGTGTTATGGTCTTCGTCATTAATGCCATACTGTTGCTCATTGCCGGTTTTATCGTGGGATGGAAATTCGGCATCAAGACCATCTTCTGCATCTGCATCCTCTCGATAGCGATGTCCACCTTGCAGGAAATTTTCACACTCCCCGACGGCACGATTATGGACATCTTCAAACTCGACAACCGTCTGCTATCGACCATCATCGGCGGCATCTTCTCGGGTGTGGGAGTTGCGATGTGTTTTTCGCAAGGCGGCTCGACCGGTGGTGTTGATATTGTAGCGATGATTATCAACAAGTACCGCACCGTATCCTACGGCAAGATTGTTCGCGCAATCGACTCCGTAATCATCGGTGGCGCACTGCTCCTTCCAGCTTCGGCAAATATCGGTATCGACGGTGTAATTTACGGTTTTGTGATGACCGCCGTATTGAGCTATACGGTCGATATGTTGATGACCGGTAACCAGCAATCCAACCAAATAATGATTGTCTGCAAAGACTACCGACAGATGGCCGATGCGATGAACAACTCGGCACATCGCGGAGCGACAGTCATCAACGCCCAGGGTTGGTACTCGAAGAATCAGCACAATATCGTGATGGTCGTATGTCGCAAGCGCGACACCTCCATCGTACTGAAAATCGTCAAGGAGGTCGATCCCGATGCATTTATCACGGTCGGCTCGGTCATGGGTGTCTATGGCAAAGGCTTCGATGCGCTGAGCAAGATTTAAGAGATTGAGCAAGAATTAAGACACACCATACAAATTCGAAAGGTGTCGGACTCGCAATAGCGGTCGGCACCTTTTTATTTTATGCGTATGGGTGGCAGTTAGCACAAAAAAAAACAAGGGTTCTCGGACCCGACGCCCGAAAACCCTCCCAACAAAACATTATAGAAATACACGTCGAAACAGCGCGGAACTGAGGTTATATCCGAATCGAAAGTCTTTTACTTGACCGCACTGTTTTTCTGAAAACAAAAGTAGAAAAAACACTCACGAGCACCAAACAAATTCAACGAACAGCCGATTTTCGACGACACAAAGTCGTTTTTCTCAAACAAAGCGACATGAAGAGAAGGAGGTTTTCGGCAAAACGTATTCGTTTTTTCGCAAATTCTTCATACCTTTACGAACTCTTAAAGAGTTTCTTGACACAAACGATGAGTGCATTTGCCGACATAATACTTCCTTTGGCACAACCCGCCTATACCTTCGCCATTGGCGCGACGGAAGGGTTGTGTGTCGGTGATGCAGTAGCCGTGCAATTCGGCCGACAAGCAGTCTATACAGGTATCGTACAGCGTCTGCACGACACACCGCCCACAAGTGGCCGCGTGAAGAGCATCATCGCCCGCCTGTATCACCGTCCACTACTCTCGCCCACGCAGATTCGATTTTGGGAGTGGATAGCCGACTACTATATGTGCACCATCGGCGAAGTGATGCGAATGGCCCTGCCTTCGACCATCAAGCCACACGCCCGCAATGCATCGGAATTTGAGCCCTACACGCCGCGCCACGAACGGATTCTTTCGCTCTCGGCAACTGCGCCCGATGGCGAGGCGCTTGAACGTATGCGCCGACGTGCGCCACGACGTGCAGCCCTCATCGACGCACTACGCCAAGCCGGAGGAGAGTTACCGAGAAGTGCCGCCAATGCGGATGCAGCAGTCATCGCGACTCTTGTTAAGTCGGGCGAAATTGTCACATTCGAACGCGAATGTGAGCCGTCGTTTGCACCAATACAATCAACACTGCTACCGACGCTTTCTGCCGCACAAACAGAAGCTTTGGAGCAAATCGAAAAACATTTTTCGCATCACAATATCGTTGTGCTACACGGCGTAACAGGCTCGGGCAAGACCGAAATATACGCCCACCGTATAGCCGAGACTCTCGCTCGTGGCGAAGATGTACTATATCTCGTACCGGAGATTTCGCTCACACAACAACTCGTTGCGCGCATGCGTCGAATGTTCGGCGACCGCGTAACGTCATACCACTCGAAACTCACACCACAACGTCGCACACGCATCTATACCGATCTGCTTCGCGCACCTTCGGGCAACTTCGTTATCGGAGCGCGTTCGGCACTCTTTCTGCCATTCGCACGACTCGGTCTTGTGGTGGTGGACGAAGAGCACGATTCGAGCTACAAGCAAAGCGAACCGGCACCGCGTTACAATGGTCGCGATGCGGCCGTAATGCTCGCTGCAATGCACGGAGCAAAGAGTATTCTCGGCAGTGCGACTCCGGCTCTCGAAACCTACGCAAACACACTCTCCGGCAAATACGGATACGTTTCACTCTCAGAACGATACGGCGAGGCTACACCTCCGCAAATCATCATCTCGGACACCATACGCGCCGCAAAACGCGGCGAACGCAAATCGCACTTCAACACGATACTCTTGAACAAAATCGAGGAGCGATTGGAGCGCGGCGAACAGGTGATGCTCTTCCAAAACAGACGCGGATACTCGCCCTACGTCGAGTGTCCCGAGTGCGGTTGGACGGCACGCTGTCCGCACTGCAACGTCACACTCTCGCAACATGCAGGCGGAGCGTCGCTACGTTGCCACTACTGCGGATACACAACACCCACACCTACGCGTTGTCCCGGATGCCAACGTGCCGAGGTACGCCCGATGGGATTCGGCACCGAGCGTGTCGAGGAGGAGATTTCGCGTCTCTTCCCGTCGGCTCGCGTCGTACGCCTTGATAGCGATACTGCAACCTCCGATGCCGCCTACGAGCGCATCATATCGGGTTTTGCACGCCACGAAGCCGACATTCTGGTCGGCACGCGCATTATCGCCAAAGGTTTGGATTTCGAGCGCGTGACACTTATCGGCATACTCAATGCCGACAACCTACTCAATGCTCCCGATTTTCGAGCAGGCGAACGCGCATGGCAGACCATCGTACAGATGGCGGGACGTTGCGGCAGACGCGACGGTCGGGGCGAAGTCATCATACAGAGCGCCGACCCGTGCCACTCGCTGTTGGCAATTGCCTCCGAAAACCTCTACGAAAAGATGGCCACGACGCTGCTTGCCGAGCGACAACGTTTCTCGTACCCTCCTTACACGCGACTGATTCGCATCACGCTACGCGACACCGACACACAACGCCTGGCAACCGTAGCCTCCTCGCTCGGAAGTGCTCTGCGAGAGCGGTTTGCATCCCGCGTATTCGGCCCCGTCACACCACTGCTCGACCGCATGCGTGGCGAATACATCGTGGAGATAATGCTCAAAATCGAAGTCGAGGCATCGTTCGCTCGCGCCAAGCAGATTCTGCGCGAGTGCATCGACGCTCTGCAACGCGAACCCGAACTCCGCAAAACAACCATTATCTGTGATGTCGATTTTGTCTGATTTTCTGAAACGCACCCTCTCCGACATCGGCTCGCTGCTTCTGCCCGCACACTGCCCCGTATGCGGAGAGATGCTTATCGAAGAGGAGCGATTCGTCTGTACGGCGTGTCGCTATCGCGCACCAATGACCTACTTTTGGCGCGACGCGGACAATCCAATGGCACGTCGATTTTGGGGACTGCTACCCATTGAACGCGCATCGGCATTCATCTGGTTTATCGACGAGAGTCGGTGGCGCGACCTGATACACACCTTCAAATATCGAGGCGGATGGCTCGCGGCACAACGCATGGGCGAGTGGTACGGAGTTGAAATGATGCGCGACGGAGCGTTGGAAGACATCGACCTGATTATTCCCGTTCCGCTACACTGGCGCAAACGTCTTGCACGTCGCTACAACCAATCGGAGTACATAGCATCGGGAATAGCCCGCGCCTCGGGCATCAAGGTTGAAACGCGAGCCGTTCGTCGTACACGTAACAATCCGAGCCAAGCACAACGCTCACTCAACGAGCGTTGGGATAATGTCGAAGATATCTTTACGGTCATCCATCCCGAACGACTGCGTTCACGCCACATACTGCTCGTCGATGATGTTTTCACGACGGGTGCAACCATCGCTTCGTGTGCCGAACGAATAATCGAGGCGTGTGAAGGCGACGTTCGCATCAGTGTTGCGGTGCTTGCCGTATCACGACGTGCAATGGGCGATTTTTAGAAGTACGAAGCAAAACTTTCGCCTGCAAACACCCTCTCTCCAACTTACCTTGCCCCGAAAATCACTTTTTGCAGAAAAATATCAACATCCGCACGAGGCCTTTGTGGCGGCACGAATGAGCCATTATGCTCTGTTGTAAACAGAGTTTTCAACATCGACACATTTTTCGGGTTTTGCCACGTCGGGAAAATTTTATACTTTTGTTAGGTTTTTCATCACGAAACTTGTTAGAAACAATATGGCCAAAGATTTTCAACAATCGCAACGCAATAAAAGTGCATACAACGCGCTCGCTCCGGAGGCAGCCGAAATCAGCAATGTACCACCACAGGCGGTCGAAATCGAGGAGGCAGTCCTCGGTGCGCTGATGCTCGAAAGCGACTCCATAACCATCGTTCAGGAGTATCTGACCGAGCAGTCGTTCTATACCGAGGAACATCGACTCATCTATCGAGCCATAAACGAACTCTCACAGGAGCGCAAGCCGATTGACCTCTACACTGTCACCGAACAACTAAAATCCAAGCGCGAGCTGACAAAGGTAGGCGGTGCGGTATATCTCGCACGCCTTACGCAGAAGGTTGGTGCGGCGGCAAATGTTGAATTTCACGCCCGCATCATCGCCCAAAAGTACATCCAGCGCGAACTTATCCGCTCGTCGGTCGAGATTCAACGTCGTTCGTACGACAGCGCAACCGACGTTACGGACCTTATCGGCTTTGCCGAATCGGAGATTCTGAAAATCACCGAGGGCCACGTCAAGCGTTCGGTACAGAACTCGGCAGACATTCTGCATCGTACACTGCTCCAAATCGCCGAGGCGGGCAAAAACGACTCGCGTTACAGCGGCGTATGTACGGGCTTCAACGCATTGGACAATATCACGCTCGGATGGCAACCATCCGACCTGATTATCGTTGCGGCACGTCCTTCGATGGGTAAGACGGCATTCGTGCTCTCGATGGCGCGAAATATTGCCGTCACGTACGAAACACCCGTGGCATTCTTCTCGTTGGAGATGTCCTCCACGCAGCTTATGACGCGTCTGATTGTTGCCGAAACGGGATTGGACAGCAAACTCGTCCGTAGCGGTAAACTCTCGCCCGAGGATTGGAACAACCTCCATGTTGCTACCAAACCTCTCGGTATGGCTCCGCTCTATATCGACGACACGCCGGCACTCTCCATCTTCGAGTTCCGTTCGAAGGCACGCCGTATGTATGCCCACAACGGCATCAAACTCATCATCATAGACTACTTGCAGTTGATGACCGGTGGCGTGCAGAGCAACAACGGCAACCGCGAGCAGGAGGTGGCATTCATCTCGCGTACGCTCAAAGCCATAGCCAAAGAGTTGAACATTCCGATTATCGCCCTTTCGCAGCTCAACCGTACTACCGAGTCGCGCGGCGGCTCAAAACGTCCACAATTGAGCGACCTCCGAGAGTCGGGAGCAATCGAGCAGGATGCCGATGTTGTAGCATTCATCCACCGTCCCGAATACTATGGTTTTACGCAGACCGAGGACGGACAATCGACACTCGGACTTGCCGAACTCATCCTGGCAAAGCACCGTAACGGTGAGGTTACGGACGTTCGTCTGAAATTTATCAAGGACCAGGCACGTTTTGCCGATTTCGATGCCATCTCGCCTACCGCACAGTCGTTGCAGGCGGAGCAGTACGACACCTATGATTCGTCGTTCGGCTCGCCATCCGGCTCACCAATGCAGAATATCGGCGCAACCGAATTCGACATCCCCGGTTCGCGTCCCGTAAGCGACGAGGTGCCGTTCTAATCGGACCGACAACAAACCTCACAACAGAGAAATAACCACAAACCAACACCCGACAATAAACCCGAAGAGACGATGTTTGTAAAGTGTTACGCAGGAGCAATCGTGGGTATCCGCGCCGTAGAGGTGACCGTTGAGGTCAATGTAGCAGGTGGCGGTATCGGTCTCTATATGGTCGGTCTGCCAGACAACGCAGTCAAGGAGAGCGAACAGCGTATCCGCGCCGCTTTTGAGAATTCGCAGATGCGTATGACGGGTAAAAAGGTGGTGGTCAATCTCGCACCTGCCGACCTTCGCAAAGAGGGGTCGGGTTTTGATTTGCCGATTGCTATCGGAATCCTTGCGGCAACCGACCAAATCGCAGCCGAACAGATTGAGAGCACGATGTTTGTGGGCGAGTTATCGCTCGACGGAGGCATAAAGGGAGTGCGAGGCATACTCCCGCTTGCCGTAATGGCAAAGGAGCAGGGTATCCGACGAATGGTCGTTCCGCAGACAAATGCAGCCGAGGCGGCTATCGTCGAAGGGTTGGAGGTTATCGGAGTCGATACGCTCACCCAAACGGTCGATTTCCTGCGAGGCGATATCGCCATCGCACCGAGCGTAGCACAAAGTTCCACGCACGAACAAGAGCAGACGGCACTCTATGCCGAGGATTTTGCCGACGTCAAAGGGCAACCGCACATCAAACGCGCATTGGAGATTGCCGCAGCGGGCGGTCATAACGTGCTGATGATTGGCGCGCCTGGCTCGGGAAAGACGATGCTCGCACGACGTCTGCCGACAATCCTCCCGCCGATGACGCTCGAAGAGGCTGTCGAAGCGACCAAAATACACTCCGTCGCGGGTAAACTCGGCGAAAGTTCGGGTCTGCTTCGCTCGCGACCTTTCCGTGCGCCACACCACCTCACATCGCAGGTGGCTCTCGTCGGTGGCGGTCAATCACCTCAACCGGGCGAAGTGAGTTTGGCTCACAACGGCGTATTATTCCTCGATGAGCTTCCGGAATTCGGTCGCAACGTCTTGGAGGTATTGCGCCAACCACTTGAAGATAAAACAATTACCGTTTCACGCGCAAAATACAGCATCGAGTATCCGGCCAACTTTACACTCATCGCAGCGATGAACCCGTGTCCTTGCGGATTTTATAATCATCCGACCAAGGAGTGCACTTGTGCACCGTTTGCCATTCATCGCTATTTCTCACGCATATCCGGACCTCTGCTCGACCGTATTGATATGCACATCGAGGTCGCGCCGGTGGCAATCGGAGAGATGACCTCCTCTCGAAAGGAGGAGTCGAGTGCCGACATTCGCCGTCGTGTAATTGCGGCCCGTACCCGTCAGGAGCAGCGTTTCGCAGGGCTCGGCATCCACTCTAACGCGATGATGAACAGCCGTATGCTGCGCGAATTTTGTCCACTTGCCGAACCGGTGCGTTCGCTACTCGAACGTGCTATGGAGCGACTCAATCTCTCGGCACGCGCCTTCGACCGCATAATCAAGGTAGCGCGCACGATTGCCGATTTGGAGGGTGTCGATGACATCTCGACCGCACACATCGCCGAGGCAATCAACTATCGCACGCTCGACCGCGACAATTGGGGACGATAAGTTCCGCCACGCTCGTCTGTGGCACAAATTTCACCCGTTTTGCACAAAAAGCCGCCCAACCGAGTAATTTTATTACTCGTTTCTGCTCGTTATGCTTTGAAGTTCGCGGAATAATCTCTATTTTTGTGAATATATTCGAACGAATACACATTTATGAAACGAATCATACTTTCAGGAGGCGGTACAGGCGGGCATATCTACCCTGCCGTATCGGTCGCGGAGGCACTTCGACGCCGCTTGGGCGACGATGTCGAAATCCTCTTTGTCGGAGCAGAAGGCAAGATGGAGATGACACTCATCCCGAAACTCGGCTACCGCATCGTCGGCGTACCTATCGCCGGACTGCAACGCCGACTCTCGTGGAGCAACTTCGCTCTGCCGGCACGCATCATTCGCAGTTTGAGCCGCGCACGCAAGATTTTGAAGGGTTTTCAGCCGGACATCGTTGTCGGTTTCGGCGGCTACGCCAGCGCGCCCGTTCTATGGATGGCTCAACGTATGGGCATCCCGACCGTCATTCAAGAGCAGAACTCCTACGCCGGTCTGGTGAACAAAATTGTCGGTGGTTCGGCAAAGAGCGTCTGCGTAGCGTACGACGGTATGGAGCGTTTCTTCGATGAGGAGAAGATTGTCAAGACGGGTAACCCTCTGCGTGCATCGTTCGCCAAAGGCTGCGTTTCGCGCGAGGAGGCTCTCGCATATTACGGCTTCGACGCATCGCTCCCGGTACTCCTTGTTGTGGGCGGTTCGCTTGGTACCCGCACGCTCAACAATATGATGCGTTCGTGGATTATGACGCTCGGTGGCAAGGCCCCCGTCCAGGTCATTTGGCAGACGGGACGCATCTACGAAACCGAAATGAAGAATTTTCTGCGCGACTACCCTACCACCAACATTTGGCAGGGTGCGTTCATCGACCGCATGGACTACGCCTACGAGATTGCCGACGTAGTGATTTCGCGTAGCGGAGCATGCACCGTATCGGAGTTGTGTTTGGCAGCAAAGCCGACACTCTTCGTTCCGTCGCCTAACGTAGCCGAAGACCATCAGACCAAGAACGCACAGGCATTGGTCGATGTCAAGGCGGCACGCATGGTAGCCGACCGCGATGCCGTGGATTGCGGTATCTCGACCGCACTGCGAATGATTGCCGACAAGCGCGAACTCATGATGCTTGCATCGAATATCTCGCACCTCGCCATATCGGACTCGGCCGACCGTGTTGTGGACGAAATTCTCAAACATAGCAAATAGCGAGGGAGGGGTCAAATGGAGCAACGAAAAATATACTTCATCGGAATTGGCGGTATCGGCATGAGTGCCCTCGCTCGATTTTTTATGCACGAAGGGTGTGCCGTTGCCGGCTACGACCGTACCGAGACACCACTCACGCAACGATTGACAGAGGAGGGAGCGCAGATTCATTACAAGGATGACGTACGTATGATTCCGGCAGAGTTTCTCTCGCCAGAGAGTACGGTTGTAGTCTATACGCCTGCCATACCGGAGGAACACAGCGAATTGCGAATGTTCCGCGAACAAGGATACGAGTGTCTGAAACGTTCACAAATGCTCGGCGTACTATCGGAGGGCAAATTCGTGATGGCGGTTGCCGGTACGCACGGCAAGACCACCACTTCGACACTCGTCGCATGGATTAACTCCCGCGCCGCAGGCGAAGGCAGCGCTTTCTTGGGAGGCATATCGAAGAACTTTGCCAGCAATATGGTGCTGGGTGTCGGCCGTCGTTTGGCAGTCGAAGCAGACGAGTTCGACCGTTCGTTCCTGCGTCTTTCACCCGATGTGGCGGTGGTTACTTCGGCAGATGCCGACCACCTCGACATCTACGGCACACACGAGCAGGTAAAGGAGGCTTTCTCGCAATTCATCGACCGCATCAAGCCAGGTGGCGCACTCGTCATCAAGCATGGTGTCGATGTGGAGATTCGCAACCGCGACATCGACGTCTATCGCTACTCGTTCGATGAGCCGTGCGACTTTTACGCCGCACACGTCACATTGCTCGACGGCGGTTACTACCGTTTCGATGTGGTAACGCCGGACGGTGTGGTGGAGGATTGCACGCTAGGCATCCCGGGATGGGTCAATATCGAGAATGCTGTCGCTGCCGTTGCGCTCTATTGGTGTGCAGCTCGTGGTGAAGGCAAGCAACTACACGAAGATGCTCTGCGCGAAGCGTTGGAGGAGTTTTCGGGCGTGAAGCGTCGATTCGAGTTGTATGTGAATACGCGGAAGCAGGTCTATATGGACGACTATGCTCACCATCCGCGCGAGCTCTCGGCAACACTGACTTCCGTCAAGCGTATGTTCCCGTCGCGCCACGTGACAGCAATATTTCAGCCACACCTATACTCTCGCACGAAGGATCTCTACGAAGAGTTTGCCGAAGCACTCGGCGAGGCAGACGAGGTGGTATTGCTACCGATTTATCCGGCACGCGAAGAGCCAATCGAGGGTGTTACGTCACAACTCATCGCCGACCGCATAAGCGTACCTTGCACGATTGTCGAGCGCGAGGTATTGGCAGAGCATATCGAAGCAATGACAACCGACGTGGTTATCTCATTCGGCGCAGGCAACATTGATGCATGCTGCGAAGCATTGGCAAGAGTGTTGTCAAAAAAGGCATAAAAACAGACAACGGGAGGAGCAGAATAAAGATATGGGACGACGAATAGCAAAGTGGATTGCAATCGCTACGTTGTGGGCATTGGTACTTGCCTACACTATCGGTGCTGCCACGCTCGCCGTTCGTCACCACAGAGAGCAAACCGTCAAACAAGTGGAGATTCATACGGCAGACTGTTCGGAGAGCGGCACACCGACCGACGAGAGCCGCATCCGCGAATGGCTCGTTGCCGACGGGGTGGAGACCATCGGTGCGCCGATTGACAGCGTGGATATCCGACGCATACGGAGAATGATTACGCGCAACGGCTTTATCGACGATGCGGATATATACGTATCGTATGGCGGTACGCTGCATATCGACATTCGCGAACGTCAGCCAATGATGCGACTGCTAGTCGATGGCTATAACCTCTACATTACCGAGGAGTGTTTCCTCTTCTCGGCACCAGAGGCCTCGGCACACTACACGCCGATTGTGACCGGCTCGTACCGACCACTCTTCGGGCCATCGTTCGAGGGCGACGTGACTCTGCTTATCGACTCGTTGCGTGCAGCTTCTGCTGAACGCGTAAAACAGATCGGCAAGGAGAAGAATGCGCTCTACAAGCGTGAAGATTCGTTGCGTCTCATCCGACGCGACATTCGTGATTCGCGCATCAAAAAGGGGTGGTTCGAGAATAAGCGTGATTTCCGAGCACGCGCCGAACGTCACAAGGCCGAACGCAAGCGCAACCTCCGTTACTACGATGGTCTGTTGCGTGACACGAAGCGGGCAATCGACGCCGTCACGGCTCGTCAAGATGCCGAGCGCGAACGTATGAGACGTATCGAGGAGCAACACGACGATTTCCCGCGCCTCGTAGCATTTGTCGAGTGGCTCGGGAAGGACGACTTTTGGAGAGCGGAGATTGTCCAAATCGTTGCCGAGACGACATCGTACGGCACAATCGACGTGACACTCATTCCGCGTAGCGGCGACTTTAAGATTCTGCTTGGCGAGTTGGATGCGCCTCGACAGAAACTCGACCGTCTGATGAGTTTCTATCACAATGGACTCAATCATACGGGATGGAACAGATACAAAACAATAAATTTACGATATAACAACCAAGTGGTTTGCACGGAATAGGATGATAAGTATGGAAAGGAAGAGTTATTTTGTCGGTGTCGATATCGGCACTTCGAACGTAGTTATGGTGGTCGGCTCACGATTGGGCGACGGACCGATAAACATTGAAGACGCAGTTACAAAACCCATCGAGGGTGGCGTAACAGCCGGACGCATCGACAACGTGCGTTCGGTAGGAGTTGCTATTGGCGAAGCAAAGAAGGAGTTGGAGGAGGAGTTGCACATTCGCATAAACGAGGCCTATGCCGGCATCTCGGGAGAGTTTGTGCGTTGCGCCTACTATACCGACCACGTATTTGTGCGCGACAGCGAGTCGGGTTGCATCACCAAAGAGGATGTCTCGTCTCTGCACGAGCGTATGCACAACGTACTGGCCGACCCAACCGAGGAGATTATGGCACGCATTCCGCAGAACTACGTTATCGACAACGGCAAGGAGATTGACGACCCAATTGGTTCGTTCGGTCGTACACTCTCCTCGACATTCATGTTCGTACTCTGCCAGAAAAGCCAATTAGAGCGAACGAAGATGGCTTTCCATAATGCCGGACTCAAACTGCTCAGCACGTACGTCAATCCTGCCGTATTGCCATCGCTCATACTGACCGAGGAGGAGAAGGATGAGGGCGTTGCGATTGTCGATATCGGTGGCGGAACGACCGACGTAGCGATTGTCCGCAACGGCAAACTGCGCTATATCGGCTCGGTTCCTATCGGTGCACAGTGCATCAATATCGACATGCGCTCGTTTGGCATACCGGAGCGTAATACCGAGTTCATCAAACGAAATTACGGCTCGGCGGTTGCCGATATGGTACCTGCCGAAAATACCATCCTTATCCAGAAAGCAGGCCAACAATCGAAACGCGACTTTCCACAGCGCAATCTCGTAGCAATCATCGAGGCGCGCTTGAAAGATATCATCGAATTTGCATGGGCGGAGATTAAGCACGCCAAGATGTCCACAAAGATTCCGTGCGGTCTTGTGCTTACGGGAGGCTCCACCGTATTTGCCAACATCGACGAACTGTTCCGTCGCGAGACAAATGCTCCGGTACGTTTGAGTACTATCGAGAGTGGCATCTCGGCCGACACGATGGAGAGAATCAGCACATACGCTCAATCGACAGCCGTAGCAGTGATGCTCAACGGTGTAAAGCGTGGCAAGTGCGATGTTACGGAGGTGGGTGTAAAATCACAACCACAATCATACTCGCCATACACACCTCCGACACCGACCTCTAACCCAAGACCGACATCAATGACGGCGCCGACACCTCAGCCAAATGCCGATGAAGCAGACGACAACGCAACAGGTGGCTATCCTCAGCCGACCACCGTATCGGAGGAGCAGACAAAACCAATTACGGAGGATCCAAAGAAGCCGACCGTAGAAGAGGTGAAGAAAAAAAGTGGAGGTTTCTTCAAGAAGTTATCCAAATTCGTAGATGGTATGTTGGGTAACGACAATGATGATGTATTGTAAGAAAAAGCGACAAAAGAAGATATGGGAGAATTTGACAATATAATGGATGATATGCCCGAAATGTCGGGTATTCCTGCACTGATAATGGTTGCGGGAGTCGGCGGAGCCGGTGGCAATGCCGTCGATCACATGTGGGAGATGGGCATCAACGGAGTGAACCTCGTTGTCTGCAACACCGACGCCAAGGCCCTCAAAAAGAGCCCTCTGCCCGAGTCGCAAAAGATATGTCTGGGCGATGGTCTCGGTGCGGGCAACACAGCCGAAGAGGGTGCACGCAAGACAAAATCGTCGCTCGAAGAGATGCGCCTCTACCTGGAATCGCATAATACGAAGATGCTCTTCATCGCTGCCGGCATGGGTGGCGGTACGGGTACGGGTGCTTCGCCTATTATCGCACGATTGGCGCACGAGATGGGCATCCTGACGGTTGCCATCGTAACGATGCCGCCCGTTATTGAGGGTCCGCAGCGTATGGCACAAGCACAGGAGGGTGTCGAGAAGTTGAGAGAGTACGTCGATTCGCTCATCGTGTTGAGCAACGAGTCGATAATCGAACTCTACGGCACACTATCGGTCGAGGAGGCGTTCAACAAGGCGAACGACATCGTTGCATTTGCAGCGAAAGGTATATCCGAAATCGTGATGACAAAGAGCAATCTGGTGAGTGTCGATTTTGCCGATGTATGCAAGGTAATTCGCAATAGCGGTTGTGCGGTGATGGGCGTATCGGCAATGTCGGGCGACAATCGTGCAGTAGAGGCTGTCGATGCGTCTCTCTCGTCGCCACTCTTCGGCGGTGCGTCAATCGCAGGAGCCAAAAACGTGCTCATTAACTTCGCCACATCGTCATCCGAGGCATTGGCCATCAACGAGGTGAGTCGCGCATTGGAGCGCGTACAAGAGTTCGCCGCCGAGAAGGATGAGGACGGCCACATCCAGCGTGCAAACATCATCTGGGGTACAAGCGTAAAGCCGGAGCTCGGCGACAAGTTGGAGATTATCATTGTCGTTACGGGATTCCCGTCGGAGTATTACAGCGCAGCACTCTCGCCAAAACGCATCGCCACGCCTATCCCTCCGAGCACAACAATTCTACCCGAGCAACCAAAAGAGTCGGAGGTGGTAGATTTACCAAAGCCACCAACTCCGGCTATCAAGCCGACCTTCACACAGTCGAAGCCTACGCTCGTCGCAGAGCCATCGCGCAATGCGCCGACAACCATCAGCCGCTCAACACGTGGCTATGCGGATGTACAACATCGTAAGAGCGTACCGGCATACATCACCCGCAAGGTGGAGTTCATAACCCAGATTTCGGGGCGAGGAAAGCGTGCCGCAGGCAACGAGGACGACAACACGCCGGAGACACAGACCGAATCAACGGATGCGGCATTGAAACTCTTTTAACGACGCGCAATGGATTTTGTAACGTATCTCGGATTTACGCCCACCGTCGGATTGATGATAGTAGCAGAGGTGTTGCTGCTCATGATGTCGGCCATGATGTCGGCATCAGAGGTGGCATTCTTCTCGCTGACGCCAGCCGACGTGCGACGTCTTAAACACGATGGTTCGATGGCCTCCGAGCAGGCTGTACGTCTGCTCGCCAAGCCCGACATGTTGCTCGCAACGATACTCGTCGTGAACAATCTGGTCAATATCGGAATCGTCGTACTCGCAACCGACATCATCGACTCGTTGTTCGTCTTTGAACGCTTCGAGTTCCTTTTTACGGGCATTCTCGTAACATTCCTGCTGTTGCTCTTCGGAGAAATTTTGCCGAAGGTCTTCGCGCAAGGAGCAAACATCTCGGTCGCAACAGCCTTTTCACAACCGTTAGTCATTATGCGCTGGTTGGTCTATCCGCTTTCGTTCGTTTTGGTTCACACAAGCGAACGTATCAGCGAGCGTCTGGCACAACATAACAACGACCTATCGATTGAAGATTTGGCTGACGCCGTCGATATGACGACCGGCTCTTCGACCGAGGAACAGAAGATTCTTTCGGGAATTGTCAATTTCGCCTCGCGCGAAGTGGAGGAGATTATGCGACCGCGAATGGATATTGTCGCCGTCGAACTAACAATGTCGTTCGAGGAGGTCAAGCGCGTCATCATCGAATCGGGCTACTCGCGCCTGCCGGTATATTCGGAGAGTATCGACAATATTAAGGGTATGCTCTTCGTCAAAGACTTGTTGGAATATGTCAATCGCAGCGACGACTTCGGTTGGCAGGGGCTTATTCGTGAGCCATATATTGTTCCGATGCACAAGAAAGTCAACTCGATGCTCGACGACTTCCGCACCGACAAGATACACATGGCAATCGTTGTCGATGAATACGGTGCCACACAGGGTCTGCTGACGTTGGAGGATATTTTGGAGGAGGTTGTAGGTGAAATCTCGGACGAAAGCGATGTCGAGGAGTCGTTCTACCACCGTCTCAACGAGAATACGTACGTCTTCGAGGGAAAAACCCACATCATCGACATGTTACGCGTGTTGCAACTCGACGACGAGTTGTTTGAGGATGTGCAGGGCCGAGCCGAGACCATTGCGGGTCTGCTGCTCGAACTCAACCGCAACTTCCTGCGAAAGGGCGACGAACTCTCTTCGCACGGCATACGCTTCATCGTTACGGCAATGGACGGACACCGCATCGACAAGATAAAAATCATCCTGCCGACCAATGGGTAGTATCGTACTCATAGAGCAGATTGGCGACATCGAAACACTTACGTCGCTGTGTTCCGAGCAAGACTTGCGCGCCGCGGAAACGCTCGGAGCAGCTCATCGACGAGCAGAATTTCTCGCGTGGCGAGTGGCTGTGCGTCGAGCACTCGGTGCCGACATTCGTATCGGATACGACGAGTGGGGAGGCCCCGTCATAGAGGGGAGCAACCTTCACCTCGGCGTATCGCACTCGAAACAGATGGTGGCCGTAATTATCAGCGACCACCCGTGCGCAATCGACATCGAGGATACTACGCGTAACTTCGAGCATGTTGCCGACCGATACGTTACGGCCGAAGAGCGCAAACTCACGACGCATGCCGATCTGCTTGCAGTAGCGTGGTGCGCCAAAGAGACGCTCTACAAGTACCACCGTCGCGGCGGGGTAGATTTTCTGCGCGATGTACGCCTAACGGCGATGAATATCGAGCAAGGAGATGTTCGCGGACAAATCTTCGGAGACGAAGAGCAGAGGATGCAACTGCACCGCAAAGACAAATACATAATTGTAACGCTCGGCGAGTAGTCGTGCGCTGGATAGAGAATGAGATAAACAAATAACGACTTTTACGAGAGAATGGCAACTACTCGTTCAAATACACTATCACTCGGTACGGACAACATCGGCAAGTTGTTGTTGCGCTACGCCGCACCCGCCATTATTGCAATGGCGTCATCATCGTTATACCACATCATCGACAGCATCTTCGTCGGACACGGTGTGGGCGGCGCAGCCATTGCCGGTATGGCAATCACGATGCCGATTATGAATATCGCTGCGGCTTTTGGCGCAATGGTCGGAGTCGGCGCAGCGGCACGCATGTCGATTCGTTTGGGCGAGGGAAATATGATGGCGGCCGAAAAAACGTTGGCCAATGCCGTAATGCTCAACTTCGTATTGGGATTGGCACTGATGGTTGTGATGCTGACCTTCCTCGACCCTATTTTGATACTGTTCAGCGGAGGCAATGCATCGCCCGAGACACTGCAATACGCCCGCGACTTCATGAAAATCATCCTGCTCGGCAACATGACACAACACATGTATCTGGGCCTCAACGAACAGATTCGCGCATCGGGCTATCCGCAAAAATCGATGCGCATCATTCTGACTGCCGTCGGCATAAACCTTATCCTCAACCCGCTCTTCATCTTCAAATTCGGCTGGGGCATCAAAGGTTCTGCATCGGCAACGGTCATCTCGCAAGCCATCGCCTTCTTGATAACCTTCTCGCACTTCTGCTCAAAGAGCAGTTTCGTGCGTTTCCGTCGCTCGGCTTTCCACTTCGAGCGCAAAATCGTGGTGGCCATCATATCCATCGGATTGGCACCGTTTATGGTCAATATCTGTGCCTCGATGGTTGCTGCGTTCGTAAACTCGGCACTGTTGCGCTACGGAGGTACAGGCGCACACGACGTCATTCAGGCGACCAACAGTTCGAGTGATATATATGTCGGTGCGTACGGAATCGTCAATCGCGTGGTGATGCTCCTCATCATGGTTATTCAGGGACTCAATCAGGGCATGCAACCAATTGTCGGCTTCAACTACGGAGCAAAGCAGTACGACCGTGTACGACGCACACTCTTTACGACCATCGCCTGCGGTATGACCATCTCGACACTCGGCTTTCTTGCTTGCCAGATTGCGCCCGATGCCATCGCTCGCGCCTTTGTCGATTCGTCGCGCGGAAACGACGAATTGCAAATGATTGCCGCTGCCACACAGGGCATGCGCCTAATCGTGATGCTCTTCCCGCTTGTCGGTTTTCAGATTGTCGCTGCGGCTTTCTTCCAATATATCGGTCATGCTAAACTCGCAATCTTTGTCTCGATGACGCGTCAGTTGCTATTCCTGCTGCCACTGCTGTGGACTCTGCCTCGTTGGTTAGGCGCAACAGGCGTATGGATCTCCATGCCAATTGCCGACTGTGGCTCGATTATATTGGCCGCCATCCTACTCCTACACGAAATACGCCGACTCCGCGAAAAAGAGTTAAAGGGAAAGTAGCGCAATAGAGCAACGCTCGCTAACAGAACAATAAAAGGGTGTCCCTACTTGGGAACACCCTTTTCTATTCGCTTCAAATGGCGTTAGATTCGTTTGGATTTCTTCTTTATATCACGATAATGATCATACCTCCGCAACACCTTATTCACATAGGCAATGGTGATATCCGACTCGACAAACTCGCCATAATCAACCGCCTCGTGCGTCGAAAACTCCTCCTCGGAGAGCAGAGACAAATACTCGGTAACCACCTCCCACGAATCGGCATCATCACCATAATATTCCGCTAGGTTACGAGCGTCAATGATGTGCGAACAACCGCAATTATAACTCGCCAAAGTCATCGCCATACGGTCACGTTTCGAGACCGACGACGGTAGACGCAATATCTTCTCCATCGACTTGTACAAACGTGCCGCAACGTCGATATTTGTCTCCGGGTCGAACAACATTTCGCGCTCGACACCAAAACTGCGCGCGATGCGCGGCATCACCTGCATCAACCCCACTGCACCTCGTGGAGAGACAGCATCGTGACGAAAATTCGACTCGCCGTAAGCAATGGCAGCCATCAACACCCAATCGACATTATGGCGACGGCATATACGACGAAACATCTTATCGTATGGCGAAAAAAGATAATCCTCCTCCAAGAGAGTGGCTTGATGTGACGACTCTTCGGCCGACATCTTATCGCCCCTCTTCTCACTTGCTCGCTGCAACGGCATAACGAGTACCGCTGTGCCTACAATCAAGAGAAAGAGCAGTGGCGGCAGGAGTATGTTGAGCTGTTTCTTCAATATTTCGAATAATTGGTTCGTTATATTATATATATGGTATGGTCGTGCAACTGCCCAACTTTAATCGTAGAACGCCCACGAGATACCGATTTTGAACATACCCGGATTGAGCGGATAGCGAGCCACCTCAAAGTAGCGACCATTGCCGAAGAGACCCTTATTCCAGTGCTGATATTTCAGCAGGATTCGCATACGCTTCCACTTCGCGGCAACAAAGGCATCGAGATACGGATAGTTACCCACCTCAACCTCGTTCTGATTGTAGAATACCGAGAGTGCCGGATTGTAACCCGTTGCATAGTATGCCGTATTGAAACGACCATCGACACCCACTTGCAGGCGCAGCACATCACGCTTCACCCAAAATTCGTAGTAGTAGGATAAGAACGCCGAGACGAGCGGCAACGGCACCACCTCACGATTCGACGTAAGCTGTACCAGCACGCGATGGTCGAGATGCAGACCCTTTATGTGAAAATTCTTCTGCGCGTAGATGCTTGTCACACTGACCGTTCCATCGTGCTGCGCCGGCAAACAATCCGGCCCATAGTATATCTTATTACGCAGAATACTTTGCCAAAATCCGAGCTCTATGCCGTGGTCGGGCACCGTAAAGCTGACATTGAATCGCGTTTCGCCCTCCTTCGCAAAGTCGTTCGACCAGATGTAGTGATTTGACGACCAATTCTCGGTCCAATAGCCAGGCGAGGTGCTCGACTCGGTAAACGAGCCGGAGAGTGTAAACGGCTTACCCTTGATAAAGGCAGTAAATGCCGCACGTGCATTTATCGAGTAGTCGCCACCGCGATAGCCCGACGGATAGAATTTGAAATCTGCACCGTAGCTCACATACTTACGCACTTTACCCTCGATGCCCGCATATGCAAACCACGCCATCTTCTTGACGCGACCAAGTCGGCCCGTAGCATAATCGGACGGTGCAAACTGCGAATATGTATGATTGTCGAGACCCACACCGCCGTCGATTGTTCCCACCACGCCGTTACGGTCCCACGGCTGCACCTGAACAAATAGACGGTTGGTGATAATCTGCTCGTAGGTGGAGTCGCGCGATTCGACAGGGTTGTAATACCAATTTTTGTAGTACGTATCCTGTGTCGGACGATAGGTTCCGTCCGGATTGCGTTCGCCACGTTCGTTCACATAGGTCGAGTACTTATCGTGGTAAATTTTGCTCCACGCGTTATACTCGAACGTATGGCCGACATAGACGGCCGAGAGTTCCGCCATCGAGAAGTCGCGGTCGGTCATTCGCTGCAACGGAATACCGATAGACTGCTTAATGAAGAAGGCGTTGTTGCGATAGATGTTGCGCGCCTCGGCCGCAGCCAATCGCATCGGCACACCCGACGGCATCTCGAACGTCGTATCGCTGATGGCCCACTCGCCTACCACACCACCATTCTCCTGCTGTTCGATATGGTTGTTCAGGTAGCCGGCATGAACCGAGTAACGACGACCCGTATGCGCCACAGTACCAGCAAAATTATGATTGCGGACTCGCGCTCGGTCGTATTTACCTCGTGCTCCTCGCGCCTTGTAGTTCAAACTCACCGACGTCGATGGTGAAATATTTTGCGAAGCGGTAATCTCGAAGTGCTCTTCGCGGTAACGCTTCTGACCCGACTCCAAATAGGTCATCCATATATACGGATGCTTCATATTGTAGAACGGAACGTTCTCCAACGTGTAATTATAGGCGTCGTACGGCTGTGCGAATGTAAATTCACGCGACGGAGTACGCTCGAAATAATTGACCTCTTGCGACGCCTGTCCGAGACCGCCCACCGAGTTGTTACCCAGACGTTTATGATAATGAGGGTAATCCACTCGCCACATTGCCAACGTCGTATCTATCGGATGCACATACACCTCGTTTTTATTGCGCGATATATTCCATTGAAAGTTACGCAAAGCTCGTATCGAGTCGGTAAAAAAGTACGATTCCAACGGCTTACGAATACGCTCTTTTTTAGTCGAGTCGGCATTTTCGGTCTGTTGGCCCTCCGTACCCTCCGCACCCTGCTGTGTCTGGTCGTACGGATTCTGACCATAGCCACCCAGCGGGTTGTTCTGCTGCTGATTCATTCCGGCGAGAGAGTTGGGGTTATTCTGCGCTCTCTGCGCACGCATCATGGCACTCGCATCGAGTTGCGCAACCGCACGGCCACACAACATCGACATCACGAGAGCCGACACAGCAAACAACACTATTCTGAGAGTCGAAATCTTCATCCCGGGCAACTACTTCGCGCGACGCACAATCCACAAAAGCGTCGAAACGACAATATAACTAACGATAATAAGCGGAATAGAGTATGTGCGAAGCACAAAAATTGCAATCAATGCTCCTGCGGCAAAGAGATAACGAACCTCATTTGCACGCCAAGCAAGCGATTTGAATTTGAACGAAAACATTCGTATCGGGCTGATGAGCAATAGCGCAAGCACAATCGAAACCAAAGCCACCCACTCAACCGCCACTGTCACACCATCGCGCCATGCAAGCATCACGAGCGACAGACAAAGTATGGCATTTGCCGGTGTCGGCAAACCGCAGAACTCCTCGTGCTGTGTATCGTCGATATTGAACTTCGCAAGTCGCAGAGCCGAGAATGCTGCCATAATGAACGGCACAAAGCAGAGCGCCTTAACCCACTCATCGCCTAACCCAAATAGCGAAACTCCCTGCGTTGCAAGCACATAAGCACCCACCGACGGAGCCACACCGAACGAAACCATATCGGCAAGCGAGTCCAACTGAACACCGATTTCGGAGTACGCTTTGAGCAGACGCGCCGTCGCACCATCCATAAAATCGCACACGGCAGCCGCCAAAATCAACACAAACGCAAGCGTCAAATCACCCCAAACGAGAGCCGCAACAATCGAACAACAACCGCACAAAAGGTTTGCGAGCGTGATGATATTGGGCAGAGTAAACAACTTAATTTTCATTTTTCGTTCCATTTAACCCGACAAAGTTATAAAATATTTTTATCTTTGTAAGCAGAACGGGCAATAAACCGTAAACAAGTAACATAACTATACACTTTATGAGTACGAAAAGAAGCATCTATTGCGTAATTATGGCGGGTGGTGTAGGCACAAGATTTTGGCCAAAAAGCCGTCGAACGATGCCAAAACAATTTCTCGACATATTCGGTACGGGCAAGTCATTTATCCGTATGACCTACGAGCGTTTTGCACGAACGATTCCTGCCGAAAACTTTATTGTAGTGACCAACGCTCTCTACAAATCCCTCGTACTCGAACATCTGCCCGAACTCTCCGAAGAGCAGGTGCTCTGCGAGCCAATAGGTCGCAACACGGCACCATGCATCTGCTACGCTGCGTACTATCTGCGCAAGAAGGACCCGGATGCGATGATGATTGTCACACCATCCGACCACCTTGTGCTCGATGAGGTGGCATTTGGCGAGATTATCGGCGACGCGGTCGATTTCGTCGATAAGTACCACGCACTGATGACCATCGGTATCACACCGTCGCGTCCGGAGACGGGCTACGGCTACATACAGCGTGCCGAGGAGCAGACCATATCGCGTGTGAAGTGTTTCACCGAAAAGCCTAATCTCGAATTGGCACAGACGTTCATTCAGTGTGGCGAATTTTTCTGGAATTCGGGCATATTCATTTGGAAGATAGCCGACATCATTGATGCTATCGAAAAATATCTGCCGGAGCACCACTCACTCTTCGACGGCATCACCGACACATACGGCACCGAGGCAGAAGCGGAGGCGATTACCGACGTATTTGCCAAGTGTCGCGCCATATCGATAGACTACGGCGTGATGGAGAAGGCGGACAACGTATTTGTGCGCTGTGGCGACTTCGGATGGAGCGACGTCGGCACATGGGGTTCGCTCTACCAACACTCGCGCAAGGATAAGTATGCCAACGTAAAGCCGGCCGAAGGGTGCTATACATACGATACCCGCAACTCGATTATCTCTCTGCCACAGGACAAAATAGCCGTCATCAACGGTCTGCGTGACTATATCGTGGTCGATACCGATGATGTACTTATGATTTGTCCACGTTCGGAGGAGCAAAACATCAAGAAATATATCGACGAAGTTAAGTTCAACAATGGCGATAAACATTGCTAGAAATATGACACATATCGACAACATAGATGACTTGTACGCCGCATTCGAAGAGTGTGCGTGCGTTACGACCGATTCGCGAAACGTTACGGAAGGTGCAATGTTCTTTGCCCTGCGCGGTGCATCGTTCGACGGCAACCGCTTTGCGTGCGCCGCACTCGATGCAGGGGCAGCCTATGCAGTGGTTGATTCCGACTCGCCGGAACAGGAGCGGGCAGACCTTGCCGAGCGACTATTGCGTGTCGAGGATTCGCTCGCAGCATTACAGGCATTGGCAAAGGAGCATCGCGAGCGTCTCGCCTTGCCGATTATTGCCATCGTAGGCAGCAACGGAAAAACCACGACCAAGGAGTTGGTTTCGCGTGTGCTTGCCGAGCAGTTCGAGACCTACGCTACACACGGCAACCTCAACAACCATATCGGCGTTCCACTGACGCTACTCGCCATGACACGCGACACGCAGTTCGGTGTGGTAGAGATGGGTGCAAGCAGTTGCGGCGAGATTGCCACGCTGTGTGAGATTGCCAGCCCGACTTATGGTCTGATTACCAACATCGGTCGTTCACATTTGGAGGGATTCGGTGGAGTCGAGGGTATTCGACGCGGTAAGGGCGAGTTGTTCGACTACTTGGAACAGAACGGTGGTCGTGCATTCGTTCCACAGGAGGATGAAGTTCTGGTGGCAATGGCCGCCGAGCGTGAAAATATGGCTGTCGAACTTTATTCTCGCTCCGTGGCTGACGGCTACGAGAGCCACCTCGTCGGCAAATATAACCGTGCAAACATCGCAGCAGCGGTCGAAGTCGGTCGCTACTTCGATATCGACACCGAGCGTATCACCACCGCCATTGCCGGCTATACACCCGACAATAATCGTTCGCAGGAGATGACCACCGAGCGTGACAACCACCTCATCATCGACTGCTACAATGCAAATCCGTCGAGTATGACCGCCGCCATCGAAAACATCGAGGAGATGGATGCCGAGCATAAAGTGCTTATTCTCGGCGATATGCTCGAACTCGGCGAGTGGTCGATGGCCGAGCACTGCAACATTCTGCGATTGGCACTCACCACCTCCTGCGAAGAGCTATTGCTTGTCGGTGAGAGCTTCGGCGGTGCGCTAAAAGTGCTCAGCGAGGAGACCGAGGTCGAAAATGTCGAAATTCGCCATTTCGCTTCGACCGAGGAGTGTGCCGAATATCTGCAAGAAAATGCTCCAAAAGGGGCGACACTGCTGCTGAAAGCATCGCGCGGCATCGCTCTCGAACGACTTATTAATCTACTATAAGGCAAAAACACTATACCCATGAAACGCATATCACTAATCGCAATATTTATCGTCTCGTTATTTGCCTTTGGCAACGCGTCTGCCAAGGAGCAACCCGATTGGTTGAAAAAAGCGGTCATCTACCACATCTACCCTTCGACCTATATGGACTCGAACGGCGACGGCATAGGCGACCTGAATGGTATCCGTTCGCGTTTGGACTACATCAAGTCGGTCGGTTTCAACTGCATCTGGCTCTCGCCTTGCTTCGCGAGCGCGTGGGAGGATGGCGGTTACGACATCATCGACTTCTACTCCGTTGATAAGCGTTTCGGCACGAATGCCGACTTGGAGGCACTTATCGCCGAGGCGCACTACAAGGGCATCAAAGTATTGCTCGACCTCGTTGCGGGTCACACCTCGGACAAACACCCGTGGTTCCGCGAGTCGTGCAAGGCGGAGCATAATGCATACTCGGACTACTATATCTGGACAACGGGCAAACCGGAACGCAAGCCGGGCCCGAAGTTTGTCGATAACGACCATCCGCGCAACGGCTACTATATCCGCAACTTCTTCGAGATTCAGCCGGCACTCAACTACGGATACTACTCGCCGAAGCCTAATCACGAATGGGAACAACCATACGAGGCCGAAGGTCCGACAGCCGTTCGCAAGGAGCTCAAACGCATCATCGCCTGGTGGTGTACGAAGGGTGCCGACGGTTTCCGCGTCGATATGGCGCAGTCGCTTGTCAAGAGCGACACTAAAAACCGTGACGGTGTGCGTCGTTTGTGGCGCGAGATTTTCGAGTGGTACAACACCGAGTTTCCGGAAAACATAATGCTCTCAGAGTGGTCGGAACCATCACAATCGCTCGCTGCGGGATTCAATATCGACCTACTGATACACAACAAGGTAGGTGGTAAAATTTACCGTCCGCTCGTATGCGAGACAACCGACAAGATGGTGCCTACCACGTGCTACTTCAACCGCGCGGGCAAGGGCGATATCGCCGAGGCGATGCGCATTTATGGCGAGGTATATGAGACCTATCGCAAGGAGGGAGGATATGCTTCGATGCCGACGTGTAGCCACGATATTTGGCGACTGACGCGTATGAACCGCACAGGAGCCGAGGAGCAAAAGGTGGCTCTCACCTGGTTTCTCACGTTACCAACCCCGCCTATCGTATATTACGGCGAGGAGATTGGTATGCGAAACCTCGAATATGCACCACCGAAGGAGGGTAGTTTTTCGAGTCGCAATCGCTCAACTTGTCGAACACCAATGCAGTGGGACACGACGGCCAACGCCGGTTTTTCGAGCGTTGCCGACCCTGCTAAACTCTATCTGCCGGTCGATAACGCACCTTCATTCCCAAACGTAGCGGAACAGGAGGGCGATCCGAAATCGGTGCTCTCATACGTCAAAGCGCTGCTTGCGTTGCGCGACGCAACACCGGCTCTCGGTGTCGATGGCGATTGGGCGTATGTGGGCGATGTTGCAAATCCATATCCGATGATTTACGCACGCCGTACGGCTGACGCAAAATATGTCGTAGTACTCAACCCGAGCGACCGCGTCGTAAGTGGCTCCATTGCACCGATGGGTTCAAAGGCAAAGTGGGTATTCGGCAACGCCCGCAAGGCGGCAAAATGCAAGAGCAGCGATGCGGGACACACCTTCACAATGCAACCCGTAAGCGCGGCGATATACAAAATCGAATAGTTGGTAAGCAAAACAGAATCAAAATAATAATCAAATAATCATGGAAGAAAACAAGAAGACTTCACTGCCCGAAAACGCATATCGCGAACTCAAAGCGGGCGAAGAGTATCGACCGATTATGTCGGCCGACACAACCCCTGCCGAGGCAACACCGTACTCGGTGACGATGGGTGTCGTTATGGCAATTATCTTCTCGGCTGCCGCTGCATTTCTCGGTCTGAAAGTAGGTCAGGTATTCGAGGCTGCCATCCCGATTGCCATCATTGCTGTCGGTCTTGGCGGACTTCGCAAGGGTCGTAGCATGCTTGGCGAAAACGTCATCATTCAGTCGATTGGTGCAACGTCGGGCGTAATCGTGGCAGGTGCTATTTTTACACTGCCGGCTCTCTACATTCTCGGTTTGGAGGCGCAGTTCTACCAGGTATTCCTCTCGTCGCTGCTCGGTGGCGTGTTTGGCATCGTACTGCTCATTCCGTTCCGTAAATATTTCGTCAAGCAGATGCATGGCAAATATCCGTTCCCGGAGGCAACCGCAACAACCGAGGTGCTCGTCTCGGGCGAGAAGGGCGGCAAACAGACCATCGTTCTTGCGTTGGCGGGTCTCATTGGCGGTGCATACGATTTTGCCGTTTCGACCTTCGGCGCGTGGGCCGAGAATATCTCGACAAAGATGGGTGCGTGGGGTGCCGATATCGCCACACGTTTCAAGGTGGAGTTGTCGCTCAATACGGGCGCAACGCTGCTCGGTTTGGGCTATATTATCGGTCTGAAATATGCCATCATCATCACCGCCGGCTCGTGTCTGGTATGGTTCGTACTCGTTCCACTTGTGGGTTACGCCTCGGCTGATGCCGCTACACAGAGCGCACAAGAGCTGTTCCTCGCCTACGGTCGTCCGATTGGTATCGGCGGTATCGCAATGGCAGGACTCATCGGCATCATCCGTCAGGCAGGCATCATCAAGGATGCAGCAAAGTTGGCGGTCGGAGAGTTGGGTGGCAAAAAGCAAATCGCGGCCGAAGCTCGCACGGAGCGCGATATGCCTATGCGTAGCATCCTTGCAATCATCATTGCGGCTCTGGTTGCAACGCTCGTATTCTTCCAATTCGGCGTGCTGGGCAACTGGTTGCAGACCATCGTGGCACTGCTCATCGTATTCGTTATCGCATTCCTCTTTACGACCGTTGCGGCAAACGCCATCGCAATCGTTGGTAGCAATCCGGTGTCGGGCATGACGCTGATGACGCTGATTTTGAGTTCACTCGTATTGGTAAGTATCGGTCTCAACGGTACGACGGGTATGACCGCTGCGCTGATTATCGGTGGCGTGGTTTGTACGGCACTTTCGATGGCCGGCGGCTTCATCACCGACCTTAAAATCGGTTATTGGCTCGGCACTACCCCATCGGTGCAGGAGCGTTGGAAGTTCCTCGGCACTATCGTATCGGCAGCAACCGTCGCAGGTGTAATGATAATCCTCAACAAGACCTACGGTTTCGTTGGTGAAAACGCACTTACAGCTCCGCAGGCAAACGCTATGGCAGCCGTTATCAAACCGCTTATGGAGGGTGGCGAGACGCCGTGGGTACTCTACTTCGCAGGTGCGGTTCTCTCGCTCGTTCTCACGTGGATAGGTGTTCCGGCATTGGCATTCTCGCTGGGTATGTTTATCCCGATGTCGCTCAACGCTCCGCTCGTTGTCGGTGGCTTGGTGGCATGGTACGTTTCGTCGCGCTCGAAGGACGAGCAGCTCAATAAGGCTCGTTTCGATCGTGGTACGCTTATCGCTTCGGGCTTTATAGCCGGTGGTGCTTTGATGGGCGTCGTGTCGGCAATCATGAAATTTGCGGGCGTCGATTTGTATATGGCTGATTGGGCAGTGTCGAGCAATGCCGAATGGGTTGCGTTGGCAATGTACGTCGCAATCATCGCATACTTTACCATCCACACGCTGAAAGCGAAGAAGGAGGAGTAAAAAGTGTCGCATAAATTCAAAATCGGAACAATTTTCTAACAACAAGAAATATGGAACTGAAAGATAGATTTTTGAAATATGTCGCTATCGACACGCAATCAGACGAGTCGAGCGAAACATTCCCGTCGTCGGCCAAAGAGTGGGACTTGCTGAACCTTTTGGTAGAGGAGATGCAGGCGCTCGGTTTGGAGGATGTTACCATTGACAAGTACGGCTACGCAATGGGTACGATTCCTGCCACGAAGGGCAAGGAGAATGCTCCGGTAATCGGTTTTCTGGCGCACGTCGATACGTCGCCCGATATGAGTGGCAAGGATGTTCGTCCGCGCATTATCGATTGCTACGACGGTGGCGATGTGATGCTCAATCCGTCGCTGACGATGCGCGTTGCCGACTTTCCGGAGTTGTCGCGCTTTGTCGGCCACACGTTGATTCACACCGACGGCACGACGCTGCTCGGTGCCGACGATAAGGCCGGCGTAGCGGAGATTATGACCGCCGCCGAGTACCTGATGTCGCATCCGGAGGTGGAGCACGGCAAGATTCGCATCGGATTTACGCCTGACGAAGAGATTGGTCGTGGTGTCGATTTCTTCGACGTTAAGGCGTTCGGCGCCGACTTCGCATACACAATGGATGGCGGTTACGAGGGCGAATTGGAGTACGAGAACTTTAACGCCGCATCGGCAAAAGTGAGCATCCAGGGTCGCAACGTGCACCCGGGCTATGCCAAAGGCAAGATGATTAACGCTTTGGAGGTGGCTTGCGAACTCAACTCGCTTGTGCCGGCTACCGAGCGTCCACAATACACCGAAGGCTACGAGGGTTTCTACCACCTCATCGGTTTGAGCGGCTCGGTCGAGCAGGCAAATATCTCGTACATCATCCGCGACCACGATGCCGAATTGTTCGAGCGCAAAAAGGTGTGGATGTGGAGTGCCGTGGATATGCTCAACAAGAAGTATGGCGAGGGTGTGCTGACGCTCACACTCAAAGACCAATACTACAATATGCGCAAGATGGTCGAGCCACATCCGCAGGTTATCGAATTGGCAAAAGCAGCAATGGTCGAAGCAGACGTAACGCCTATCGTTCGCCCGATTCGTGGCGGAACGGACGGCGCACGTCTCTCGTTTATGGGTCTGCCTTGCCCGAATATCTTTGCCGGCGGTATGAACTTCCACGGCAAGTTCGAGTATTGCTCGCTCAACTCGATGGAGAAGGCGGTAAATGTGATTATCAACTTGGCTCGTAAGTGGGCGGAGTAGATGTTTTCATGGCAGTGAATGGAGGCAAATGGCAGTGAATGGCAACTAATAGCAATCGCTCCCGTTGGTCGCTGAATGGCATTGAATGGCAGAATTGGGATGGATATAACAAAACAAAATAACAATCGCTATCAAAATCTTATTGCTTATCGCAAGGCGATAGTTATCTACGATTTGACCTATCATTTTTGCGAAAGATTTATTGCTATTGGCGACCGCACAAAAGACCAAATGATACAAGCAGCTCGTTCGGGCAAGCAGAATATAGTTGAAGGTAAAGCGGCTTCACTTACATCTGCCGAAACACACCTCAAACTTTTAGGGGTTGCAAGAGCGAGTTTTCAAGAGTTATTAGAGGATTACCTCGATTATTTGCGTACTCGCAAATTGAGATTATGGGAAACCAATTCAAAAGAGGTCAATACGATGCGCGAACTTGGCCTATCGCACGATGAATCGAAGTTCTTTTTGGAGTTAGCAGAGAAGAGGGGCGATGAGGTGATTGCCAATATGGCGATAGTATTGCTACACCAAGAGGATGTATTGTTGCGCAAACACATAGAGAAGCAGATTGCACGATTTGTCGTGGATGGTGGTTTTCGAGAGTCACTAACAAAAGCTCGCATTGATAAAAAGAAGAAAACGAAGTAATTTTGCCATTGAATGCCATTTAGCAATCACTGATTGCGTATGCCATTAAGGGCAAAAGCCCAAATGCCATTAAATGCAATAACAAAACAGACAGACAATGAATAATAAACGTTACGGATTTGTGAAGGTTGCTGCGGCAACACCTCTGGTACACATA
>JAFNYX010000003.1 GCA_017654125.1 Alistipes sp.
AAAATTGTGGTTAGTGTTTGATTCTGTTCAAAAGCACTGCGTGGTATAGTTAAAACAGGATTATCAAACTCAATTATACCCTTACCATCTTTGTAAGTGTTGGATACAATATTAGCACCAAAACCATTGATATTTTTTGGTGTAACAATTTTTCCATCCGAAGATGTGTACCAAATTTGGTTAGTGGCTGGCGATAATTTTATTTCAGCAGAGGCCATTGGCAATATATGGTTACGCTCGATGGTAATAGCGTTTTTGGTCGAAATCTCTTTGGGTATGCCATCTTGGTTATACATTATAGCCGTCAAACCCTTCTCGAAGGTCTGCGGAGGCAGAGCAATATAGAATGCTGTTGGAGTTTCGGAGTTAAGTGCAACGCCATCGCCACAGTTGAGCGTTACGGAGGTCAAAACGGTATTATCCTCTTCAATAACGCCACCAACATTCTCTCCGCTTCCCATATCGGATGCCAATACGCACGAAGCATCCTCGGCATTGATATAGATTTCGCCGGCAACCTGCTCGCCATTGTTACCTTTGAATGTGATTTTAGACACATTACCAACACCTGTAAACTGCAACTTCAACCAACCGCATACGTTTTTGAATGATAATTGTTTGTAGTCGCTTACCGAAACCATAATCGACGAGCCAACACCGTAACTATCTTTGCAGTAGGTCTGCTCGGCAGGCAAGAATGCCTCGACATCGCCCGTGTTCCAATTAAACCAATAGTTTTCGTTGTACGGATATACGGCCACAATCTTTGTTGTGGCTTGGGTAGCAGTGCCTTGCTCTACGAGTTTGATAGAGCCATCGTGATCGCCGGTCTTGCCGGCAAATTGATACTTGTCGTTTGAATTCGAGCGATAGAAAACCGAAACAAGGTCGTTTTCGTTCCAAACAGGACAGCCGTTTTCGCCAAGCTGAATACGAGTATCCTCCTCATCGAACGAAACTTGCAGTTCGTCGGGTGCGGTAGGGATTTCCGGCGCAAGGTCTTGCGTCGGGTCGGTTGAGCACGCGGCGAACAGCGTCGCAACGAGTGCAAACAATAAAAATCGTTTCATTGTGTAGTGATTACGTTAATAATGGACAAATTTAAGCATAAAATGAAGAATTGACAAGAATTTTGCGGTTTATATGGGTTTTTGCCACACTTTTCGTACCTTTGCGCTAACAAACACTTACGACTTATGATTCCACAGATATTTCTGCGACGAGGCAAAGAGGAGTCCCTCGCAAGATGCCACCCATGGATATTCTCGGGTGCGATAGAGCGCATCGAGTGTGACGGCGAGTCGATTCCCGAAGGCGAGATTGTCGATGTTTTCGGCAAGAAGGGCGATTTCCTGGCTCGCGGTCATTACCAAATCGGCTCGATTGCCGTTCGCGTGCTATCGTTCGAATGCGAGGAGATTGACGCCGCGTGGTGGCGCGAGAAGATTGCCAGCGCGTACGACGTGCGCCGCACTTTGCACCTCACGGATTCCGAGCATACGACTTGCTACCGACTCGTTCACGGCGAAGGCGACTCGTTGCCAGGCTTGGTGGTCGATATCTACGGCACGGTGGCCGTCGTGCAGTGTCACTCGGTCGGAATGTACCGCTCGCGCCAACAGATTGCCGACGCTATTTGCGAGGTCTTCGGCGAGCGCATCACCGCCATCTACGACAAGAGCGCACAGACCGTACCTTATAAAGCAAACCTCAATCCGGTGGATGGTTATCTCTACGGCTCGGCACCCGAAAAAGATAACGTCGTACTCGAAAACAGCCACAAGTTCCTCGTAAATTGGGAGGAGGGGCAAAAGACCGGCTTCTTTATTGACCAGCGTTTCAATCGTGAACTCGTCGGCCGATACGCCGCAGGTCGCACCGTGCTAAACACCTTCTGCTACACGGGAGGCTTCTCGGTATATGCTTTGGCGGGTGGTGCAAAAGAGGTCTGCTCGATTGACGCCTCAGAAAAGGCCGTTCGATTGGCAGACGCCAATATCGCGCTCAACTTCGGCGCCGATGCACCACACTCGTCGATTGCTTGCGACGCGGTGGAGTACCTAAAAGACATTGGCGACAAATACGATATGATTATTCTCGACCCACCGGCATTTGCCAAACACCACAAGGTACTCGGCAACGCCTTGCAGGGCTACAAACGCCTAAATGCGCGTGCTATGTCGCAGATTCGCAAGGGCGGTATCCTCTTTACATTCTCCTGTTCACAGGCCGTATCGAAAGAGTTGTTCCGCACAACCGTATTTACAGCAGCAGCCATCGCAGGTCGCAAAGTGCGCATCTTGCATCAACTTACCCAACCGACCGACCATCCAATCAACATCTACCATCCAGAGGGCGAATACCTAAAAGGTTTGGTTCTATACGTTGAATAGTCGTGCACATCGCAAACAACACAAAAACCCGCTCGGCATATTGCCAAGCGGGTTTTTATCATCCGAATATCTCCGAACACGGCGCATTCGCAACACGTTAGAACACTACGCGTACACCAATCTGCATACGCCACCTCGACAACAGGTCATCCTTCGAGAGCGAGCCGCCAACGTAGCGATATTTAGGCGTTTTATTTCCGGCATCATCCACAACAAAGTCGAAAATCTCGACCGGCGACAACTTCCAATTATACATATAGTACGATGCTCCCCAATCACGACACAACAGATTGCCGAGGTTCATCACATCGAGCGTAAGTTGCACCTTTCGGCTGCTTTTTGCGCCAAAGTAGAAATCTTGCGCAAAGTGCAAATCGAGGTGGTGTTCAAACGGCGTCTGCATAGCATTTCGCTGCGAATATTCGCCACGATGGTTACGAAGCATACGATTCGACTCGATGAAATCGTCAAACTCTTTGCGTTGCGCCTCCGTTTCGAAGTGCATACGCTGCAACTCATCGACTGTCGGAATATAAATCGTACTATTGCCATAGTAGCCATCGCCATTCACATCGGCCGACGAGCCATAAGTAAGCGAGTAGCGCATGCCCGAATATCCCTGATAGATGAGCGAGACAGTAGTACCAAAACTTCCGCCGTATCGTTTCGTATAGCTGAGCGAAGCCGAAACCTTATGCGGAGTATCAAATATCGAGAACGACAAATGTTGTTTATCGGAAATCACCCCCCAATTTTTGCCCCAAATGCTCGAAGCCTGGGATGAAACGCCATCATTTACGCTATATGAATGGCCAAACGTATAGGCCGCCAATAACGACAATCCGAACGGAAAGTGTTTCGAAAGCGACGCGCAAAGCGAATAGGAGTAACCCTTATTGGTGTTGGTCAGATAATATACCGACGAATACTGCTTCGCACGCGATGTTTCGTAAAGCGGGGTAGTATTACGCTCATTTGCCATCTCCGCATCAACGGCATATAACGACACGCCATTACGCTGAGCCACAAGGTTATAAATAAAGATGTTGTTATACGACTTCGAGAAAATACCCTCGACGAGCAAGTCCCAGCCCTTTATATTCTGTTCGAGGGCAAGATTAGCACGCAAGACCTGCGGATAGCGGAATTTTGCATCAACTACGTTTATTGCCGGATTTGACGACACACCTTCTGTTCCCACCGGCTCCTCTCCAAACGCAGGTACTTTTTGACCTTTATTCCTATCGAGCGTGTAACCAAGCATCGTCATACCCGTATTCGAGTAGCAATTATTCACCCACACAAAAGGAATTTTGCCAGAGAACAGGCCGACACCGCCACGCACGACAAGCGAGTAATCCTCTCGTTCGATTGGCTCCCAGCGGAAACCCACACGTGGTGAAAGCAATACATTTGCGCGAGGTTTAACACCCGTCGCCACACCATATTTAGTTGCGATATCGGAGCCGTTAAACGCATCGTTTACCTTCGGTGCACCAAACACCACCGGAATATCCGCTCGCAGACCATATGTAAGCGAAAATTTATCTACACGCCACTCATCTTGAGCATAGAAGCCGAACTGTGCCGTCGAAAAGCGCAACGTCGCATCGCCAATAGGGTAGTTACGAACATACTTACGCGCATTGTCCTTCAAGAAGTCTTCGAGTGTATTGTAGGTATATGTACCAAGTATGTTCGCCACATAAAGGTTATCAGCCACAAATATCTCGTTATGCGTACCGACCGTCACCGTATGGTTGCCGGCATATATCGAGAGGTTATCAGTAATGGTTACGGCGTTCTGCGTCAACGCATTTGCTCCGGCAAAAGCATCCGTACCAATGCTGACCGAAGTATTTTCGCCATCGCGCATCTTCGTAATCTGCACAAACGGAAGTTGCACATCCGCACTGCGGCCATCATATACATGCGTATAGCCGACAAGCAACTTATTAAAAATCTTTTGCGATACACGCGAATTCAATTCGCCCACAATCGAGTGCGACATCGAGACCGACGCATAACCCGCTCCATTAAATAGGAATGTTGCAGCCGTATTCGAGTACTCATCCTTGTAGCCATCGAGGAAGTTGTAGCGCAACGTAAGGTTATGACGCGAGTTGATATTCCAATCCAAACGAGCCATCAACGAACCGGAGCGACGCGCCACATCGCGTTTTCCATAGCCACCGCCATCATAACCGGTCAGTTCCTTATATCGGTTGGCAATGGTAATGGCATCCTGTTCTGTGATTTTACAGCCGTTATAGCCGATATAATACGACGACGGGGAGCGTTCGTCGTTATACTCGCCATTCACAAAGAAGAAGAGCTTATCCTTAATGATTGCACCTCCAATTGACGCGCCATAAATCTGTGTCGTCTGCTTCGACAACTTCACCCCAGCAGGGCCTTTGCCATAAAAATCCTGATTGTTATAATATGCGTATGCCGTACCCGAGAATTGATTTGTTCCCGACTTCGTCACAGCATTGATACCGCCACCTGTAAAGCCGTTTTGACGCACATCAAACGGCGCGACACTAATCTGCACCGCTTCCAATGCATCAAGTGGAATAGGATTTGCCTCCGTAAGACCGCCATTCGTACCACCCGATGTAAGGCCATATATATCGTTGCATACCGCACCGTCAATTTGGAACGAATTATATCGACCGCTCACACCGGCAATCGACATACCGCCACCCGACAATGACATTGCGTAAGGCGATAGGCGCGTAAAGTCATATATCGAGCGTGATACGCTTGGCAGCGCAGACATTGTCTCGCTTGTAAACGTACTCCCCGAACCCTTATGAGAAATATCATAACGGCCCTCCGCCGTAACAATCACACTCTCTATTTTGGTATGCGACTTATCAAAACGCGCATTCACTACGCACTGCTCACCCAATTCGAGCATAATACCATTATATCGCACCGACTCGTAGCCCACGAACGAGAACTCCGCCTCGTAAGGACCACCAACACGCATACCATCCAAATGATAACTACCCGTATGGTCAGTCATAGTGCTATACTGCGTCTGTGTCGGAGTATGAACGAAGAGAACAAGGACGCCCGTCATCGGACCCTCCGCATCCGTAACATGACCTGCAACCGACGATGTCGTTACCTGCGCCATCGCCACACACGCGACCATCAAGAAAAGACAAAAAGAAAAAATGCGTTTTAACATATTATATAAAAAATTATAGTATCCCAAATAACTGACATCGGGACACCATAAACATCTACAATATGCCACACGCAGGTCATACCGACCCCCACGTAAGCAATTTCATAGACAACTTCTACCATCCGGACTTTAACCGTCGGTATCGGAATTTCACCGATTCAGTCCCTCGCGCACAGAACGCCTTTACGGTCTGTATGTCAAAGGGAGTCGCGGACTTTCACCGCCGGTAGGGAATTACACCCTGCCCCGAAGTCATATTTCGAATGCAAATATACAAAGAAAAATATTACGATGTACGCTCCGAGCGAGATTTTTTCGCTATTCGCGCACCACATTGCGAGCCGCAATATGAATACTCAACTCATAAAGCGCATAGAGCGGAATTATTACCAGCACCATACTTACAATATCTGGCGGAGTAATAACCGCTGCACCGACAGCCAACACAACGATTGCGTGACGACGATAGCGGCGCATCATATCGGCCGTTACGACACCTGCAATCGACAAGAAATAAACGAGTACCGGCAACTCGAAGACCACCGCACACACGAGCGACATATTCAGCACAAGCGACATGTACGAACCGACATCTATCATATTCGTAATAGCATCGGTAACGGTATAGGATCCTAGGAAATTGACCGACAATGGCGCAAGCATAAAATAGCCAAAAAACAGACCTACGAGAAACGCACCGACGGCACTTACCATAAAACCGCGACTGCGGCGCACCTCACTCTCGCTGAATGCCGGACGCACAAACAGCCACAACTCCAAGAGCAGATAGGGTAGCGCAACGACCAACGCCGTATAAAATGACGCCAATATATGGAGGTTGAACTGACCAGCCATTGTCGTATTTATAAGCGTGAGGGGATGAGAGTTTATTCGCAATACATCCGAACCCATTGCATCAGCCATACGGGCAAACATGGCATTAGTCGGAAAATCGGGCGATTTCGGTCCCATAACCACCGCCATAACTACATCCTTAAACAGAAATGCCGCCACCATAACCACCAACAACACAACCACCGAGCGCATAAGTCCCGGTCGCATATCATCGAGATGCTCGAAGAATGTCATATTATCGGTATCTTTGTTTGGGCGTGCCATATATTTGCAAAGATAATATTTTTTCGCAAGCAATGCACCATATCGCTCCAAAAATCGGCATTCATCACACTATAAATTTGCAAGACCACACACCCAAAGGCCTATGGCGCGGTTTTTGGTGCGACACACGGTGTAAAACCAATAAATTGTTACTATCGTGAAAAAGTTTACTCTGACCATCTGTTGCGCCTTGATGCTTACATCCTTCGCAATGGCGCAAAGCGGCACGGCTGCCGCACCAAAGACCGCGTGCAAACGCGACACAGTTCTACTTTCGCAATCACGCGAAGGCAATACCCTCATAAGCCGCTATGCGGTACATTGCGCCAACCAACAGACTGCAACCGTATCGGTACACTTTGCACTCGACATCTCCACGCTTACGCCATCGTTCGGCGACAACGAGACCGCAATGGCAACACTCAACAAATGGTTGCACTCAACCGATACAACAATGCACATAACCTCCATTGCCATACACGGTTACGCCTCGCCCGACGGAGAGACACAAAAAAATGTCACACTTGCTCGCGCACGCGCTGAAGCGATGGCTGCATACATCCAAAAACAACATCCGACAGCAAACATAACAACCGCTTCGACCGCCTACAAATGGAGTGATTGTGCGACCGCCGTAGAGCAGTCCGCCATCACCGACAAACAGCAGGTTTTGAAGATATTGGGCAGCGACGAGAACGAGATACAGAAGGAGCACCACCTGATGGCTATACCTGCGGCGTGGAAGACGCTTACCCATACACTTCTGCCAACAATGCGTCGCGTCGATGTCGTCTTCACATACTGCACGACCGCCTACTTTACGCGCAATACGACCATTGCACCGCCACCAGCTCCAAACCTGTCGAGACAAAGCAGCCACAACAGCCAAAGCCACAGCCAATAGCCGTTATCGAGGAGCAAGAGACGGGCATCATTATCGAGATGCCGAGAGGCGAAAAAGAACATCGACACCACCAAAAGTCGGGCAAGAAAGAAAAAAAATAGCCACTTCAAAGCATAAAGTGATAAAAAATTGCCGAAAAACATTTGTATAGTCGCAAGTTATTCTTATCTTTGCTTATCGTAAACTACGATTAGTATAAACTTAAAAATATAACGACTATGGCAAATTTGAGAATTCTGAAAAAGGAGATTGATTATCGTCTCGAAGAGTTGGTATTCGATTGCGATATGGCAATCTACTTCCAGCCGGGTAAGGAGAAGGAGATTTTCGCTCTTATGCAGGAGGGTGTCGAACTTCGCAATGAGCTCTACACCAAGGCAAACAACCCAACCGAGCCACATAACGCTTCGCTTGTTCGCAAGTACTATGCAGCGTTGCGTGTCGAGATGATCGACGCATTCGGTGCGTTGTTCGAGAAGTTGAGCGATATTAACAAATAGTCACTCCTCTCACAACAGCCAAATCAGTCCGACGAGCTCTCGCCGGACTGATTTTATTTTTTTTTGTAGCATTATATCCCAATATCCCATTTAGTTTTCCTCCCCAAAAAGCGACAAATACCTCAACAATAATCCTTTCCTCAACAAAAGCGATTCGACCGGTCGCAGCAGGTTTGAGCAGACCGAGCAGGAGCAGTACAATCGTAGATTGTTGGATTTGGCTTACGATGACGGAAAATTTATTTTCAACGTCAATCGTTAGACGAATACAGAAAATTGCGCAGCAATACTGCTCCGCGAAGAGTAGTTTGCCACACCGCCACCGACTGAACGAATCCCGCCTGCCGCGAAACAAAAACGACAAGTCCAAAAATGACTTGTCGTTTCACAAGAGCGGCAAGCGGGATTCGAACCCGTGACCCTCGGCTTGGGAAGCCGATGCTCTACCGCTGAGCTACTGCCGCAAACGGACGATCGAACGAGTATAGCCCGCCGACCATCCAATACATATATTATTTAAGCACACGTTCAAGCGAGGCGATATTCTGCTCATTGTGCAGCTTCTTACCCTCTGCCGTATAGCAATAGTCGATACGCGACTTATAGAAAGCCTCAACCTTATTACGAACGACCTTCATCGTACTATTAACCAATCCATTGCGCTCCGAGAATGGCTCATCGACGATAGCCAGCGCCGCAGGCAACCAACGATCAGGAAACTCCTCGCCAAACTCGCCACCCGTACGATACTTCTCAACCTCTGCGTGAAGTATATCAGCGGCGGCTTGAGCGCCATTTTCCGCACCCACCGTTGCACGTTTGAGCGCGTCAGCATTTGGCACGACGACAGCAATCGTATAAGGATTTTGGTTGTTATAAATCATAATCTGGTCAATATAAGGCGATTTATCGACCATTGCCTCCTCCATACCTTCCGGTGAATACTTCTCACCATCGGACGAAATAAGCAAACTCTTAAAGCGACCAAGCACATAGAGGAAACCATCCTCCGCCATATAACCCATATCGCCCGTATAGAGCCAACCATCCTTAACCGTCTCCGCCGTAGCTACCGGATTTTTCCAATATCCGGCCATCACATTCTCACCCTTGATGACGATTTCGCCTTTTTCGCCGGTCGGCATTTCGCGACCCTCGTCGTCAAGAATTTTTATTTCGAGTGGCTGAATCAGTTTACCCGACGAGCCAAAACGGTGCTGATGATGACCAAGCGAGTTAGTCGAGATAATCGGCGTTGCTTCCGAAAGACCATAACCCTGATACATCGGCATACCGACAGCGTAGAAGAAACGCTGCAACTCCGAATCGAGCAGTGCGCCACCACCAACAAAGAACTGCAATTCGCCACCAAACGCCTCGCGCACCTTGCTGAACAAAATCTTATCGAACAGCGCAACAAGCGGTTTCAGCACAAAACGCCATCCACGACCCTTGTGAAAACCATCCTGATTGTACTCGTACGACACGGCCAATGCGAAGCGGAACAGCTTCTCGGCCTTTTCGCCCTTGTTGCGAATCGAGGTCTCGATACTCTTGCGGAAGTTCTTCGCCAGCGCAGGCACCGAAAGCAGGAAGTGTGGCTTGACCTCACGAATATTGATAGGCACATTGCGCAGAGTCTCCATCGGAGTTCTGCCCACCTGTGTTGTCGCCACAGCCGCACCACACGCAATCATGATATAGAAACCGCACACGTGCGCAAAACAGTGGTCGAGTGGCAGAATAATTAGCGTACGATAGGTTGGTGGGATACTGATACGCGTGAGTGCCTGTTCGACATTTGCCGTATAATTGCGATGAGTAAGTACAACACCTTTCGGATCGGCTGTCGTACCTGACGTATATGTAATCGTAGCATAATCGTCATTTTGCAAAGCGCGACCGATAGCCAAAAACTCCTCGCGATGCTCCGCCAAATACTTATCGCCCATATCCTTCAACGCCGAGAGTGTCATCTCGCCACCCTCCAATTCGACGTCGTCATGGAATACGATAATCGTTTTCAGGAGCGGCAACTGCTCCTTGATGCGACGAATTTTCGGCAACTGATATTTCGATACGAAGATAGTCTCCACATCAGCGTGATTCAGGCGGAAAAGCAGATCGTTCGCCTCCTCCAACTTAATCGAGAGAGGTACGCTCACCGCACCCGCATAGAGCAGACCCAATTCGGAGATAATCCAATTATTACAGCCCTCTGCCAAAATCGAGACTGTCTGTTTCGGAGCAACACCAAGTGCCGCCAAACCCGCACCGATACGCAACGCCTCATCCTTCACCGCCGCATAAGATGTATCTTCATACACCTTACCGGTCTTCTCCATCAAGAAGGTCTTATTACCATACTTGGCAACCGACTCTTCGAACAAATCTATAAGCGTTCTTTTTGCCATATTTCGTTAGTTATTTTAATCCATTTTCAAAACGGCCAGGAATGCCGACTGTGGCACCTGCACCGAGCCAATCTGACGCATACGTTTCTTACCCGCCTTCTGCTTTTCAAGCAACTTACGTTTACGCGAGATATCGCCACCGTAACACTTTGCCGTCACATCCTTTCGCACAGCCTTAACCGTCTCGCGAGCGATAATCTTACTACCGATAGCAGCCTGAATTGCAATATCGAACTGCTGTCGAGGGATAAGTTCTTTAAGTTTTTCGCACATCTTGCGGCCGAAATCGTAGGCGTGGTCGGCATAAATAAGCGACGAGAGGGCATCCACCGGCTCGCCATTGAGCAGGATGTCGAGCTTCGCCAACTTACTCGCCTCGTAACCTGTACGATGGTAGTCGAACGACGCATAACCCTTCGATATACTCTTCAACTTATCATAGAAATCGAAGACAATCTCCGATAACGGCATCTCGAAATTAACCTCAACACGATCGGTCGTAATATAGGTTTGATTCTTCATTACGCCACGCTTATCAATACACAATTTCAGCACGTTGCCCAAAAACTCCGACTTCGTGATGACCTGTGCAAGGATATACGGCTCCTCAATCTTCGCCACCTTCGTAATCTCCGGCAAGCCCGACGGGTTATGAACCTCAACGACATCACCCGATGTTGTGGTTATGCGATACGACACGTTCGGAACAGTCGTAATTACATCCATATTAAACTCACGATAGAGACGTTCCTGAATAATCTCCATGTGAAGAAGTCCCAAGAAGCCACAACGGAAACCAAAACCGAGCGCAAGCGAGCTCTCCGGCTCGAAAGTAAGCGACGCGTCATTGAGTTGCAACTTTTCGAGCGACGCACGCAAATCCTCGTATTGGTCTGCCTCTACCGGATAGACACCGGCAAAGACCATCGGCTTCACATCCTCAAAACCGGCAATCGGCTCTTTACACGGCGACGCAACGGTGGTAATCGTATCGCCAACCTTAATCTCTTTCGAGTTCTTGATACCCGAACAAATATATCCCACATCACCAGCCTTTATCTCGGCACGCGGTTGCATTTTCAGTTTAAGCACACCCACCTCATCAGCATCGTACTCGCTACCCGTATTAAAGAACTTCACAAGCTCGCCCTTATGAATCGAACCATTAAATACACGGAAGTAGGCGATTACGCCACGGAACGGATTGAATACCGAGTCGAAAATTAACGCCTGCAATGGAGCATTTTCATCGCCTTTCGGAGCAGGAATACGGTTTACGATTGCCTCCAATACCTCGTCCACACCTTCGCCCGTCTTACCCGAGGCACAAAGGATATCGTCGTGGTCGCAACCGAGCAAATCGACAACCTGATCCTTCACCTCATCGACCATCGCCGACTCCATATCAATCTTATTGAGAACCGGAATAATCTCCAAATCATTACCGAGAGCGAGGTATAGGTTGGATATGGTCTGCGCCTGAATACCCTGTGTAGCATCCACAACAAGCAACGCACCTTCGCACGAAGCAATAGCACGCGACACTTCGTACGAAAAATCGACGTGTCCCGGGGTATCGATCAGATTAAGTACATACTTTTCGCCATCACGCGCAACATACTCCATTTGGATAGCATGACTCTTAATCGTAATACCTTTTTCGCGTTCGAGATCCATATCATCCAACACCTGCGCCTGCATTTCGCGCTGGTTGAGTGTATTGGTCATCTCCAACAATCGGTCGGCAAGTGTAGATTTGCCGTGGTCAATATGTGCAATTATGCAAAAATTTCTAATATGTTTCATAGTGGGGCAAAGATAGTAAATTTTTCCAAGATACCACTTAAATACTCTGTATTTATATTGTATGCCTGCAACAAAATAGCACCCACACCATCCATATCGGCGCAAAACTAAAAATATCGAGTATTGCAGCAACACCGATTTACGCAAAATTTACTACCTTTGCACATATCAAAATCATCAAATTAGCACAACATGGGACTTCTATCCAAAATCAACGACTATATGGGGCTTGTAAAGTTTGCTCACACCATATTTGCAATGCCATTCGCACTGATTGCATTCGCCTATGCGTTGCGCACGACCGATGCCGAATTTTCGTGGCCGCTGCTCGTACAAGTCATCCTCTGCATGGTCTTCGCCCGAAACGTTGCAATGGGCTTTAACCGATGGACCGATTGGCGCATCGACAAAGAGAATCCACGCACTGCATCGCGCGAAATTCCGGCCGGAAAAATATCTCCTCGCAGCGCAATGACATTTGTCACAATCAATGCTATTTTATTCATCGTAACCGCATCAAGCATCAATTCACTTACTGCCATTTTATCACCTGTTGCTCTTGCTGTTATAATGTTTTATAGTTACTGTAAACGTTTCACTTCATTGGCACACCTCGTACTTGGACTTTCGCTGTCGATTGCGCCCGCCGGAGCGTACATCGCCGTAACCGGAACACTCACCACGGCGCCTTGTTTACTCTCGCTTTTGGTGATGACATGGTGTGGCGGATTTGACATAATTTATGCACTGCAAGACCGCGACTTCGACCGCGCAAACGGACTTCATTCCATCCCTTCAAAATATTCGGTCGCAACCTCGCTCTACATCAGCATCGCACTTCACGCCGCAAGTATCGTATCGCTCGTTTGTTTCGGTCTTTATTGCCCGCAATGTTGGCCTTTATGGTGCGGAATTACACTCTTTTCGGCTTGTATTATTACCGAGCATATCCTTGTAACACCGACTCGCCAACGTTCAATACCTATCGCCTTTGGCACACTCAACGGACTCGCAAGCATCACTTTGGCAGCATTCACAATCGCTGCGTTACTCATGTGTTAGACGCCCAATCGTAGAGATATTATGAAATATCTCTAAATAAATCTGCGAAAAACACTCTGCCGTTTCAGATTATTTTGTATTTTTGCGCGATATATTGTGCAAACAATATAATCGTGCGATCACATGCCGTATTCGCACCACCAAAGAGAGAACAAACAAAACGATTTAAGATTATGAATATTTCATTCAATTGGTTGAAAAACTATGTCAATCTCGACCTTACAGCGGAACAGACCGCAAAGGTTCTAACCGATATCGGTCTCGAAGTCGAAGGATTCGAGAAAGTAGAGACTATTCGCGGCGGCCTGAACGGCGTTGTGGTAGGCGAGGTGCTCACTTGTGAGGATCATCCCGATTCCGACCACCTACACATTACGACCGTCAATGTTGGTGGCGAGCAACCTTTGCAGATTGTCTGCGGTGCGTCCAACTGTCGTCAGGGATTGAAAGTTATGTGCGCTACGGTTGGCGCAGTGCTCTATCCGAATGGTGGCGATGAGGAGTTCAAAATCAAGCGTAGTAAAATTCGTGGCATTGAGTCGCTCGGTATGTTATGCGCAGAAGATGAACTCGGCATCGGTCATGACCACGCCGGCATTATCGAGTTGCCGGCAGACGCCATTGTAGGCACACCCGCAAAAGAGTATTACAATATTCAAGACGACTACCTGATTGCAATCGGCCTAACGCCGAACCGAGTGGATGCGGCCTCACATATCGGCGTCGCTCGCGACCTCGTGGCATACTTGCGCTCGCAAGGTAAAGATATTGCGCTACAAATGCCTTCGGTCGAGTCGTTCGCAATCGACAATCACGATTTGGAGATTGGTGTAACGGTTGAAAACACCGCAGCGTGTCCGCGCTATTCGGGCATTACGGTTAAAGGTTGCAAAATTGCGCCATCGCCAGAGTGGATGCAGAACTACCTCCGCGTAGCGGGCATCAATCCGAAGAACAATCTGGTCGATATCACCAATTTTGTACTCTTCGAGCTCGGACAGCCTCTGCACGCTTTCGATTTAAGCAAGATTGATGGCGGTCGCATTGTCGTTAAGTGTTGCGAAGAGGGCACTCCATTCGTCACGCTGGATGGCACTGAGCGCAAACTTTCGGCGGAAGATTTAATGATTTGCTCGGCCGAAAAACCAATGTGTATTGCCGGTGTATTTGGCGGATTGGACTCGGGTATCAGCGACACTACGACCGATGTATTTATCGAGAGCGCATACTTTAACCCGGTATCCGTTCGAAAGACCGCAAAGCGTCACGGACTCAACACCGACTCATCATTCCGTTTCGAGCGTGGCATCGACCCTAATATTCAGGTCTATGCACTTAAACGTGCAGCAATGTTGATGAAGGAGTTGGCCGGTGGTGAAATTTCGAGCGACATTGTCGACATCTGCCCTGTACCGGTCGAAGATTTCCGTTTCGAGTTCTCGCTACCACGCGCAAAACGCCTTATCGGCAAAGATATTTCGGATGAAACAATTCGCGAGATTATTACTTCGCTCGACATAAAGATTGAGCATGAGTGTGACGGCGTATTATCAGTTGCCGTTCCGCCATACAGAGTCGATGTACAGCGCGAGGCCGACCTCATAGAGGATGTTTTACGCATCTACGGATACAACAACATCGAGATTCCGGAGCATGTAAATTCGACGCTATCATACATCCAAAAACCGGACCGCACACGCTTGGTAAATATGACATCCGACTTTCTGACCGCTCGCGGCTATACGGAGATTATGTCCAACTCGCTCACCAAGGCATCGTATTACGAGGGCTTGGAGTCGTACAAGGCAGAGAACTGCGTCAAGATTCTCAACCCGCTAAGTGCAGATTTGAACGTTATGCGTCGCACACTGCTCTTCAATACGATGGAAGCCGTACAACTCAATGCAAATCGTCGTAACGGCGACTTAAAATTGTACGAGTTCGGTAACTGCTACCACTTCCATCCAGAAAATGTAACCGAAGAGAGCGGTCACTTGGCTGCATACACCGAGAACTATCGCCTCGCTATTGCGGTTACAGGTACAGCAACTCCTCAATCGTGGAACACCAAGTCGGAGAGTGCTTCGTTCTACACTTTGCGCGCAGCCATAGAGTTGTTGTTGCGCCGTTTCGGTTTGGATATCTACGCACTCAAATGCGACAGTGTGGATTGCGACCTCTTTGGAGATGCCGTTCAAATATATATTAATAATAAACCGCTTTTGCAGATGGGACAGGTATCAAACCGTATCTGCAAACTTTTCGACTTGAAGCAGGATGTATTCTTCGCCGAAATCGACTTCGATTTGCTGCTCAAAGCAACCCGCAAGCACAAGATTACGGCACAGGAGTTGTCAAAGTATCCGGAGGTTAAGCGCGACCTTGCGTTGCTCGTCGATAAGTCGGTGGCATTCTCGCGTCTGCGCGATATCGCCTTTGCAACCGAGCGCAAGTTGTTGAAGAGTGTAACGCTGTTTGACGTTTACGAGGGCGACAAATTGCCGGAGGGCAAGAAGTCATATGCGTTGAGTTTCATTTTGGAAGATAAGACACAGACGCTGACCGACAAGGCAATCGAGCGCACGATGGCCGCCCTGCAAGCAGCATTCGAGAAGCAGACCGGCGCAACAATCCGATAGGGTAGCCGCTCGCATACAAACAATAAACGCAGGCCAAACTTTGAGCCTGCGTTTATTGCTTTATTACATTAACGACACGTAACGCCTACTTGCCGTATATTTCATTCAACAGACGCGCCAACCGAAGACCTCCCGCAAGGAGTCGTTCCTCGATAATAGGCGCATAATAATTGACATAATAATAGGAGAGATTCTTCCCCTTTGGAGAAGCGAGATAGATACCCTTAGCAATTTCATGGCTCTCGTCCAACCAATCCTCCGGCGTACCCTTTGCAATCTCAGCCTTACGCTCTACCGAGCAGTAGTCGTTGAGCTGTTCGCACCACTCCGAGTAGCTCCACTTGTGCGCCGCCTCAATAAGGTGTTCGTCCCACAACTCGTGGAGTTTCATCTTCTCGTCAAAGAACTTGACAAAGACCTTATTTCCACCCAAATCCGACAAGCGACCTGCATGCATCGGGGCATGAATATCCCCCACGAGGTGTACCAAAAAACGAAGGTTTACACGCTCCTCTTCCGGCGTCAGTTTTCCGCTTTTTAGGCGAGCAGTAAGGTCGTTTATAGCCGTCACAACATCGCCACGCTTGTTCTTTGTCATCGTGGCATATGTATATCCCTCATCCACATTGGCATAGTGCCACGTCTTGGTATAGCGATACTCGTGCGTATGACTGGCGTTATCCATCCAATTCGAATAATAGACAATCGAACGACCCCCCAACACATCGACAACCTTACACAAAACCGCCTCACTCAAATTCTCTTCCGCAATACGAGCTACCGTATCGTGACCCTTCTGACCCCAACCAAACGATGGCAGGGTAGCGCACAGCGCAATCAAAATTAGCAGTACTCTTTTCATCGGTATCACACTTTTATTGGTTCATTGTAGCCAAAAACTCTTCATTTGTTGCCGTCAGTCCCATCTGTTTCTGCAAAAATTCCATCGCCTCAACCGTAGTCATATCCGATAGATATTTACGCAGAATCCACGTACGCTGCATTACCTCCTTCGAGAGCAACAAATCCTCTCGACGTGTACCCGACGCAATAACATCAACAGCCGGATAGACGCGCTTGTTCGAGAGTTTACGATCGAGTTGCAACTCCATATTACCCGTTCCCTTAAACTCCTCGAAAATCACCTCATCCATCTTCGAACCTGTATCAATCAGTGCCGTTGCAATAATCGTAAGCGACCCCTTCTCCTCCGTATTTCGCGCGGCACCAAAGAAACGCTTCGGCTTATGCAGTGCGTTTGCATCCACACCACCCGACAACACCTTACCCGATGCCGGCTGAACGGAGTTATAGGCACGAGCCAAGCGTGTAATAGAATCGAGCAAAATCACCACATCGTGACCGCACTCCACCATACGCTTCGCCTTCTCCAAAACCATTTCGGCCACCTTTACGTGGCGCGTTGCCTGCTCGTCAAAGGTCGATGCAACAACCTCCGCCTTCACATGACGGGCCATTTCGGTAACCTCCTCCGGACGCTCGTCAATCAACAGCACAATCATATACACCTCCGGATGGTTGTCGGCAATGGCATTGGCAATACCCTGCAAGAGCATCGTCTTACCGGTCTTCGGCTGCGCCACAATCAGTGCACGCTGACCCTTACCAATAGGCGAGAAGAGATCAACGACTCGGTTCGAAAGGTTGTTATGGCCATTGCCCGTAAGATTAAATTTCTCGCTTGGGAAGAGCGGCGTCATAAACTCAAACTGCACGCGATCGCGTATAAACTCCGGCTCCAAACCATTGATTTCGGTAACACGCACCAACGGGAAGTACTTTTCGCCCTCTTTCGGAGGACGAATAACTCCGCACACCGTATCACCCGGCTTCAAACCGAAGAGTTTGATTTGCGACGGCGAGACATAGATATCGTCTGGCGAATTAAGGTAGTTGTAGTCGGCCGAGCGCAAGAAACCGTATCCATCCGGAATAATTTCCAAAACGCCTTCACCCATAATCGATGCCGTAAAGTCGTCTTTTGTTATCGTCTTATCCTCACCCTCCGTATCCGCAAGGTCGGCTTCGGCAATCTGTTCCTCGACAATAGGCGCGCTCTCCTCCGGCTGCTCCTCAACCTTCGAGACCTCCTCTACAACAGCCTGCACCTCCGTTTTGCGAGGACGGCCACGTCGCTTCGGTGCCGGAGCTACATCCGGCTGCACTTCGGCAACCGGCTCGGCATTCATCACCTCCTCCGGTTGTGCTTGCACAACTTGCTCTTCAACCGGCTTCACCTCATTCTTTTCAACAACTGTCACACGCGGACGACGTCCACGCTTCTTTGGGGCATCGGCAACAGATGCCGCCTCCGCAGGTCTTTCAGACGCCTCTTCAACGCCGCCATCCGCTGCGACAACCGCCATAATCCTCGATATTATACCGTCTTTCGATAGTCTGTTATCGGAAATGCCAAACACTTTGGCGATCTCGCGCAACTCCTCAATAGTTTTGCCTTCCAAGGCAACCAAATCTTGCATAAAATTCGTATTCGCTTTTTGTTGTGATTTTACGACCAATCGGACGATTGGTACTAATGACGTTGCAAAGATAATACTTTTTTAGATATTAGCAAGAAATTTATCCATTTCCCACACAGATTTACCCACGCGTGACACACTCTCTTTTGATGTTAAAATCACTCACTGCGACGATCATAATAATTCGAGACATAAACCGTAAATATCGGGAAAAACATCATTCCGACAACAGGCAGCGACACGCATACCACCTTACCGATGGCCGTTACCGGAAATATCGGTGCACCAACCGTCGTCACATTCATCCACGCCCACCATAGCGCATCACCGAATGAATGGAGCGCCGGATTTACGCCAATTTCGTAGTCGTAAAACACAAGAGCCGAAATATAAGTAAAGAGCAACACCGTCAGCACGTATGCCGCCATCAGTCGTCGCGTACGACCATCAATCAGCCACTCGATGATAACCGTCGTCGCCATAATACTTATCAATATAGGTGTAAAAGCAATGATACGCATCGCCTCACGTGGCAGAATTATCCCCGTCCACTCCAATATATTTATATAAGGTACGGAACCGATAACAAATATTATATCGCGCCACAAATATCGCCGACGAATCTCCGCAACCGAAAGCCGAATCGCAGCCGTAAGAAAAAAGACCATACAAACGCCAAATTGCAACCGCTTGTACCAAACAGAGAATGCCAGATGGTCACCATGTCGCACTTCGAGCGAGATGGCTCCCAATAGCATAACGCTCGCAATCAGCGAAATCGTATTGAGCATATTGACCACAACGCCGAGCCGTTCATCAAATCGAGACATATCACTAAATATACTTATTTTCTCCAACAATATGGCTCAAAATCAGTGCCGAAAAGCATCCGGCAAAGAAATAGTAAACTTTTCACCGATTTTTTCGCCGGAAAACTTTGCACAAAAGAAAATTTAGCTTATCTTTGCACTCGCAATTCGCAATGGCGGGATAGCTCAGCTGGTTAGAGCGCATGATTCATAATCATGAGGTCGAGAGTTCAAGTCTCTCTCCCGCTACAAGACAAACGAAAACACTGAACATAAGTTCAGTGTTTTTTTATTATATGTAGCTTCAAACTTGTTTGAATGGCCACATATAATAAAAAAGCGCACGATGCAGTGCATCGGGTGTTTTCGTGCAGGCTTGGGCTGTTTCATGAGTTAGAGGCTCACCGCAGGTAAGTCTCTAACTCCTATTTTTTTGTAGCGGGAGAGAGACCGTGTGTGACCTGTTTCCCAA
>JAFNYX010000124.1 GCA_017654125.1 Alistipes sp.
GAGAGCGGAAGACGAGGCTCAAACTCGCGACCCTTAGCTTGGAAGGCTAATGCTCTATCAACTGAGCTACTTCCGCATAACGCCGCTTGCAAGAAAAACGCTTCGCTCGGCTTTTCTGGTGGGAAGAGATGGATTCGAACCACCGAAGGTAAAAACCAGCAGATTTACAGTCTGCCCCATTTGGCCACTCTGGTATCTTCCCAATTTTATGTCGGTTGGTTTGCATCAACTCGGTGAGCCGATGGAGGGATTCGAACCCCCGACCAGCTGATTACAAATCAGCTGCTCTGGCCAACTGAGCTACATCGGCGTATTAATCACCAACCGGAGTGCAAAGATAAGTGTTTTTTTTAAACTTGCAAAATTTAGACGAAATTTTCTCTCTTTTTTCAAAGAACGCATCCCTTTCGCGCCACCTTGCTTTCGGCATAAAGCGCAAAATCGAGTGCAAAGATAGAATAGTTTTGCGAAATATGAAAAACAATGTGAAAAATTTATTAAAAAAGTTGCAGATTTGATGTTTTTGGGTGGATACCTATATATATATTAAGGGTGAGTCGGGCCAATTTGGGTCATGAATGTCGAGATTGTGAAGTAGTGGTGATCTTTTTGACTTTTGTCCTTAAACTCGATGAGTTTCAGCAATCTGCTTTGTCTCTAATTGCTGCATTTTAAGACTATGCGCTGATGTGATTTGACCATGTTTGACATAATGTGCCCGAATGTAGAACTTGCTTTCGAGATATTGTCGAGATTTTTAATAGGTATAATTACCTATTTTTCTGCGGAGGACAATGTAAAAAGTGTCGCAGAACGTTGCGAATCATTTATTATTTATTATCTTTGCATAGCCAAAAAAGCGAAACTTTATAAACAATAAAAAGATATGGTAGATATTTTTGAACGCCTGGAACGTAATACGGGCGGACCTATCGGTCAGTACATGCAGAATGTACACGGTTACTTTGCTTTCCCGAAACTTGAAGGTGAGATTGGTCCTCACATGTGTTTCCGTGGTAAGATGATGCTTAACTGGTCGTTGAACAACTATCTCGGATTGGCTAACCATCCGGAGGTACGCAAGGCAGATGCCGAGGGTGCTGCACAGTTTGGTATGGCGGCTCCTATGGGTGCTCGTATGATGAGTGGTCAGACCAAGTATCACGAGCAGTTGGAGCGTGAGTTGGCTGAGTTCGTTGGTAAGGAGGATGCTTTCCTTTTGAACTTCGGTTATCAGGGTATGATTTCGATTATCGACTGCTTGCTCACTCCGCGCGACGTGGTGGTTTACGATGCTGAGTGTCATGCTTGTATCATCGACGGTCTGCGTATGCACAAGGGTAAGCGTTTTGTGTATGCTCACAATAACGAGGAGTCGTTGCGCTTGCAGTTGCGTCACGCTACCGAGTTGGCAGAGTCGCAGAACGGTGGTGTGCTGGTTATCACGGAGGGTGTCTTTGGTATGAAGGGTGACCTCGGTTTCCTCGACGTGATTGTTAAGGCAAAGCAGGATTTCAACTTCCGTCTGCTTGTTGACGATGCTCACGGTTTCGGTACTATGGGCGAGGGTGGTCGTGGTACGGCTTCACACTTCGGCGTAACCGACGGTGTGGATGTGTTGTTCAACACCTTTGCAAAGTCGATGGCCGGTATCGGTGCTTTCGTAGCAGCTCCGCGTTGGCTTGTAAACTTGTTCCGCTACAATATGCGTTCGCAGCTCTACGCAAAGTCGCTTCCGATGCCGATGGTTATTGGTGCTTTGAAGCGTTTGGAGCTTATTCGCAACCATCCTGAGTATCAGCAGAAGTTGTGGGAGATTACCCGTGCTTTGCAGAATGGCTTCAAGGAGAATGGTTTTGAGATTGGTGTAACGCAGTCGCCTGTAACTCCTGTATATATGAAGGGCGGAAACGAGGAGGGTACGAACCTCATCGTTGATTTGCGTGAGAACTATGGTGTGTTCTGTTCGATTGTTATCTATCCGGTGATTCCGAAGGGCGAGATTATCTTGCGTGTTATCCCTACGGCAGCTCACACGATGGAGGACGTAGAGTACACAATCAACGCTTTCAAGCAGGTACGTGATAAGTTCGAGTCGGGTTATTATAGCTCGATGCCGATTCCGATGAAGGCTGATCCGGAGTTTAAGGTTCGCTAATTCGGAGGGGTGACCCATAAATAAAACGGCGCGATGTCCTTGCGGGGCATCGCGCTGTTGTTTTATAGCTGTTTCGGGGATGGAGAGGTGGCTACTGCTTTGCGATTTCGCGCAAAATGCCATCTACATCGTAACCGCAGAGAGCGTATAGCTCGGCGGGTGATCCCTGCTCGATAAAACAGTCGGGAACGCCGAGTGTCGTAACCGGAGTCGTAATGCCGTGGTCGGCGAGCAACTTGACAATCGCTTCGCCCACACCACCGCGCAGAACGCCATCCTCGACCGTAATGATTCGCAGCGAATTGCGACCGGCACGCAGGATTTGTTCCTCGTCGAGCGGCTTAGCATATCGCAGATCAAAGAGCGCGATGCGTGCGCCTTGTTTGGAGGCTTGTTCGGCTGCTTCGCGAGCAAATGAGGTGCACTTGCCGAGAGCAAGAATTGTAACATCAGCCTTGCCGTCGCCGACTTCGCGTAACCATCGACCGCGACCTACGGGCAGTTGTTCGAACGGCATATCGCGCCACTCGACACCGCAACCTCCACCGCGCGGATAGCGAATGGCAAACGGTTGATTGGCTTTTAGTGCTGTAAACATTGCGTTGCGCAGTTCGCGCTCATCGGCCGGAGCTGCAACAATCATATTAGGTATGCACGAGAGGTATGCCAAGTCGAAGACGCCGTGGTGTGTTGCTCCGTCTTCGCCGACCAAGCCACCTCGGTCGAGGCACATTACAACGGGCAGACGTTGCAGAGCCACGTCATGTATGATGTTGTCGTAGGCGCGTTGCATGAAGGTCGAGTAGATGTTGCAGAACGGGACCATACCCGCCGCAGCCATACCTGCCGAGAATGTTACGGCGTGTGACTCGGCAATACCTACATCGAAACAACGCTCCGGCAACTGCTCCATCATTACGTTCATCGAGCATCCGGTCGGCATTGCGGGCGTGATACCCACGATGCGCTCGTCCGCGCGTGCAAGGTCGAGCAGCGTTGTACCGAATACATCTTGATAGCGGTCGTGCCCGTTGGTTTTCGAACGAATGCGCTCGCCTGTTTCGGGATTGAAACGGCCCGGTGCGTGCCAAATCGTCAAATCCTCTTCCGCCGGACGATAGCCGTGACCTTTGCCCGTTATAACGTGCAGTAACTTCGGCTCGTGAATATCTTTAAGCGCAGAGAGTGTGCGTATGAGTTCTTTTATGTTGTGGCCGTCCACGCGACCAAAGTATCGGAAACCGAAACTCTCGAAGAGGTTGCTGTTCTGCAACAGACCGTGTTTTACGGCGTTGCCTGCCTTTTGGCAGAATCGCAATAGACGCGGGGTGCGAGAGAGCATCGACCACACGCACTGTTTGAAGCGATTGTAACGCTGCGATGTCGAGAGGCGTAACAAGTATCCGTTCAACGCGCCGGTCGAACGGTCGATAGCCATATTGTTGTCGTTGAGAATGACCAGAATGTCGGAATTTTTGCCTGCTCCGGCATTGTTCATACCCTCAAACGCGAGGCCGCCTGTCATTGCTCCGTCGCCAATGACGGCAATCGCTTTACGCTCCTCCGATTTGAGAGCTGCGGCCTTGACCATACCGAGTGCCGCCGATATGGATACCGAAGCGTGACCCGCACCGAAGGCGTCGTATTCGCTCTCGGCCATTCGTGGAAAACCGCTGATGCCGTTCATGCAACGATTGTGTGCAAACGCTTCGCGACGACCGGTGATGATTTTATGGGCGTATGCCTGATGGCCGACATCCCATACGAGTTTGTCGTACGGCGTGTCGAATACATAATGTATGGCGACGGCCAACTCGACGGCGCCGAGCGACGATGCGAGGTGACCCGGATTGACGGCACATTGTTCGATGATGTACTGACGCAACTCTTCGCAGTAGCGTGGCAACTCCTCCACCGAGAGGCGTCGCAAATCGGCCGGCGAGTCGATTGTGTGCAGATATTTATATTCGAGGTGTGTCATATCGTGAGTAAAACGCTGTTTGTCGTGTTAGAATGGGTAGCCCACACCGAAGTTGAGCGATGTGTTTTTCCATTTGAAGTTATGAATCCAACGCTCGCCTGCCGGACGGTTAGGGTTATGGAGTTGAATACCCCAGTCGAGACGCAGGATTGCGAATTTGATGTCGATGCGCAGACCGATACCCGTATTGAAACCGAGTTGCTTGTAGAATGAGTTGAAATGGAAGACCGACTCTTCGGGATACTCCACACCCTTGTGGCCCATATACCACACGTTACCCACGTCGAAGAATGTGGCACCGTGGAAGAAGCCCCAAATCGGGAAACGGAATTCGATGTTGGCCTCCAATTTCATATCACCCAACTGTGTCGGATAGACCACATTTTCGGGCAGTGGCGACGAACCGGGACCAAGCGTACGCGGTGCCCAACCTCGCATGGAGTTGCTACCGCCGGCATAGAACATCTTGTCGAACGGAATGGCCTGCGAGTTGCCGTATGCCACGCCGAAACCAGCGTAGAGACGTCCTGCGAGCGCCGTTACTTTGCCGAACATAATTTTGTGGCTTGCGCTGATGTCTGCACGTGCGAATTGCGAGTAGCGGATACCGAGCAATTTGTAGTAATTCTCGCCTTCGGCACGCTTGCCGACCAGATGCATTATTCCGTCGAGTAGGTTGCCGGCTAATTCGCAGTTTGCGCGAACGGTGGTCTGGTTGCCCGATACGGGGTGTTGCTTGTTGAAGAGATACGAGCCGGAGATGGCTACGATGAGTTGCGACTCGTAACTATATTTCAAGTACTCGTTTTGCAACGAATTGTAATAATCTTCGTCGATGTAACTTACGTTCACCCAGTTGATTCCGATTGGTCGAACGACGAACGACGAGTGCTTCATGTCGCGCCACGAGTACGACCATACGGCACTCGACAAGTCGCGGCGGTAGTACGGGCGGTTTTGGTAGTTGTACGAGAGTTCGAAACGTGTACGTGGCAGATTGATGTGGTTGTGCCCCGATGAGTTGAGCAGTAGGAATCGTGGGAAGGTCAGACCTGCCGACAGACCGAACTCCATAGCGTTACGACGCTTGGCATCGGGTGCTTTCATATATTCGTAACCGACCGTGCCGACCAATTCGAGCATCTCGGCGCCGCGGAATATGTTGCGGTTTTGGTAGCCGAGAGTCGCCTTGACTCCGTAGAAACTCGACGTTGTCGAGCCCTCCAACTCTGCTTTGATGCTCTGTTTGAGAGCCGGCGTACAATAGATGTTGCAATCGAGGTATCGCTCGCGGGTGTAGTTGAGTTGAGCCGAGCCATCTCCACCGACATACGTTACGTATCGGCGACCCGTAATTGAGTCGGGTACCTCCTCAAATAGGATGCGAGTACTCTTGAAGTAGGAGGTCTGCATCAGGTTGTTATACGTGCGCGAGACCTTCGAATAGTCGTATATTGCATTTGGGTAGAGTGGTATTGCTGGGCGCAACACCTCCGGACGCACGTTCGGACGGCGACCATTGAAGAGGATATTCAGTCCGCGATACGACGCCGAGTCCAACTTTGTAAAGTAGTCCGGCTCACTCTTGGCGGCCGAGGCGTTGTAGTCGGCGATGATGTTGATGTTGCGTAGGCGATAGACCGAATTGTCCTCAAAGACGGCATTACCCTGTGCGTTGTAGTTGACGAGTTTTGGTTTGATAATCATCGTCAGTCCCACCTTGCCACGCACCTGTAACGTGTCGGCAATGTACTCGATGTTGTTCACCGAGAAACCGTAGTAGCCCTTATCTTTGAGCATCGAGGCGATGCGCTCGCGCTCGGCATCGAGGATGGCAATATCGAAAATTTCGCCCGCGCGAATCAGACAATTAACCGAGTCGGGTTGCAGAATCGGCGCCAGGAATCGGTCACGGAAGTCGTACGATATGCGGTCGATGATGTATGGCTGGTTTTGGCGAAGTGTGTAGGTAACCTTTGCGCGCTTGTGGCGCGACAGAGTATCGATGTCGTATTGTACACGCGAATCGAAATATCCGCGTGAATCGAGATAGATTTTCAGGTTTTCGGCCGACTTTTCGGTGTCGTTCATATCGAGCAGTACCGGCTCCTCGCCGATGTTGCGTTTGAGGTTGTTCCACCAGTTATCCTTTTCGGGATTGGCCAAACTGTACATCCAGACATAGAAATCCGTGCCGAGAAAACGCTTGTTCGGCGTCTGTCGAACGTACTTCTCGACATCCTCTTGTGTGATGCGCTCCGGTTTTGGAGTGCTCTTGTCGCTCTCGATGCGAACCTTTTGAAGCAGATAACTTTCGGGTGCGAGGTTGCGCGTGATGTTGCATGACGTGACGGCAAGCAGTGCCACCACGACAATCATCACACGTATCAAATCCTTTACTCGCATAGTGTTGTTTATCTGTTGTTTAACGACTTCGTAAATTGTGCATACACTTCGCGTTCGTACTCCTCCTCGCGCTCAACAGAGAAGTGGAACTCGCCATTCTCCATTGTCATTTGTCCTACAAATTCGTAGGTGGCATTACCGATAAGCGTTGTGTGCAAACCGTTGTGTCGCGAGCAGATGCAGCGTACGGCACCACCTCTGTTGAGGGTGTCTATTACCGTATCGTAGTCGCACTCGCCGAGTAGAGCCATCGCCGTTGCCGATGAGGTCATCGCTGTTCCGCACGATGGGGTGATACCCGCTCCGCGCTCGTAGGTGGCAACGAAGATGCGGTTACGTTCGCGCACCTCGACCAAACTCACGTTCACACCATTCGGAAATATCTCTTTGAGTGTCGTAACGCGCTTGCCCAGCTCGTCGAGCAGCCGCAGGTCGATATGTTCCGTACGCGCTACGATATGCGGATTGCCCACGCAGATTGCCGTCCATCGCAGCGATGGGTGTAACTCCGGAATCGGGCGGTCGATGTGGTCGCCACTCTCCGAAAGGTGCATCCTGAAATCGTCGCTCCACAGGCGTACGCCTATGGTCGAGCCAAAGGTTGGCACCGATGGGAAGATATCCTCCGTATGACGGGTAGGGTAGAGCCTACCGCCCGATGTGAGTACAAAATCGTCACAGTGCAGATAACGTTCTGCTGCCAGACGAGCGATGCATCGAATACCGTTGCCACACATCTCCGCCTCCGAGCCATCGGGATTCAGCATTCGCATACCGTAAACCCCCTCAGCATTGCGGACGAGCACCAACAATCCGTCAGCTCCGATACCTCGCACGCGGTCGCATGCCGCACGCGAAAGGGCCGCCAAATCGCACTCGGCGAGAGTGGGTTGTGCAACGGAATCGACCATAACAAAGCCGTTTCCCGAGCCGTGACATTTTATAAACTCGACAGTCATGCAAAAAATGAGTGTATATAAATCGTTCAAAGTTACAAAACTTTGCAGAATTATCCATATCTTTGGGTGGTAAAAACACGATTGCAACGATTTTTGTGGCTTACTTTGGCTCGACCTTAATGGTGAGTGGGGCAAAAACGGTGCAAACCGTTGCCCTCGGGGGTGATGAAACAGTAAAAAACTATCGGTTATGACAGAGAAATTTATAATGGCAGGCGATACGGCTCTGCATGTTTGCGATTCGGAGCAAGGCGATAAGACGGTTGTGCTGCTGCATGGCTATTTGGAAAATATGCTCGTGTGGGAGGAGTTCGTTCCGCTGCTCTACAAGAGTGTGCGTGTGGTGACGCTTGACCTGCCGGGACATGGTGTGTCGGAGGTGAAGGGCGAGGTGCATACGATGGAGTGGCTTGCGGATGTTGTTGCGTCGGCCATTCGTTCGCTCGGCATCGAGCGCGCCTTCGTGGTGGGACACTCGATGGGCGGATACGTTGCTTCGGCCCTCTGCGAGCGTCATCCGGCGGTGGTCGAGGGTGTTGTTCTGCTGCACTCCACTCCGAATGCCGATAGCGAGGAGAAGCGCAAGAACCGCGACCGCGAAATTGCTCTTGTGCGTTCGGGTAAGAAGGAGTTGTTGGCGCGCACGGCTCCCGAAGCGGGCTTTGCCGAGTGTAATCGCAAACGTCTGCAACCCGTTATAGACGACCTCGCGGAGATGGTGCATCTTACCGAGGATGAGGGTATTGTAGCACTGCTTGGTGGTATGCGCGACCGTGTGGATCGCAATGCTGTGCTGCGCTCGTCGAACATACCGCAACTATTTGTCTTTGGTCGCAAGGATGGCTATATTTCGGTTGAGGTTGGTGAGCAGCTCGTAGCCGAGCATCCGCAGGCGGAAGTCGTGTGGATGGCCGAATCGGGCCACATGAGTTTTGTGGAGGAGCCACAACGATGTGCCGAGGTGTTGCTCGACTTTGTGGCGCGTCATTAATTCGCAATTACGGTCTATAATCACGATATACAAAATAAAAATACAATACTTTTACTATGAAACATCTATACGTTGTTCTTATATCTCTTGCCTTCTTTGCTTTTTCTTGTTCGGAAAATGGCACTGATGTCGGAGCGGAAGATAAGATTGTTATTGAGGATACCCAAACCTCCATACCGACATTTGATGGTCGTGGCGGAGATGCGCAGATTCGGTTTGTCGCCAAGGAGAAGTGGTCGGTTCAGGTGTCGGCAACAAGAGCCGTTGAGTGGTGCGTAGTCTCTCCTTTGCAGGGTGGACCGGGAAGCGTGACGCTGAATGTGCAGGTTAAGCCCAACGATTTGAGTGTTTCGCGTGCCGCATCAATCACCATAAAATCGGGTCTTGATGAGAAGATTATCGAAATTCGACAGGAGGCTGATGCCGATGAGGCGGAGATAATCGAGTTTAAGGACGAGGATTTCAAGCGTGCCATTACCTCGATTTTGGGACGTCCGAGCAATGCCGATGTGTATGTCGATGAGGTTGTGGGGCTTACCGAACTGAATCTGTCGGAGAGAAATATTGCCTGTATGTACGATTTGCACTATTTCTCTTCATTAATAAAATTGACGTGTAAGAAGAATCGTTTTACCGATTTGCCGCTGACTTATGAGGCGATGCAAAACCTGAAAGAGGTTGATTGTTCGGAAAATCAGGCGCTTGAAAGAGTGTGGGTGTACAATAAAACCAATGTGCTCCACTCTCCAAAAATCACCAAAGACCCCCATTCGCACTATGCGATATTGGCTTCGCCCAACCATTTTACGGTGCCACGCGCCGGCGCTGATTTGAAGCTGTTTTTGCGCCCGGGCATTCGCGAAATCCGTGGCGAAGATAAGTACGATTGGTTAGAATGGAGTCCTGAAAAAGATGCCGAAACTCAGGATACGATTTATTGGAATCTGCGTGTGCGTAAGACGGAATCGGACAAACTTGCCGTATTGACGGTTGAGTCCTCGTCCGACGTGCGAGATCGAGAGGTGGAGCATATTTATGTATATGTGCACGAGTCGTGTAAGTCGCCGGTTGTCTATACGGTGTTGGACGAAAAAGAGGACGGATTGGTGCAGATTGCAACTGCCGAGCAACACGAAAAGCTGGAAGATAATAATGAGGGCGGTGGCGGAGGTTCGGATGATGCCCGTTATTCGTGGATTTTCAGTCATAATGGGCAAGATGCATCGTCCGGCATGTTTTTCGACAACCCTAATCTGCTTGTGTTCAAAATCACTTGTGGTGTGCTGAAAAACGAGGAGAACCTTATCTGGACAATTGAGGGCGATGGTTTCTATTTTTCGGAGAATACGGGTGTCGAGGCGAAGGAGATTAGCGTGCTGATGGATGGAAACCCAAGCGCGAAAGAGATATATCGAAACATTATTTTGAGGGCTGGCTCGAAACATAAGACCTTCACTATCAAACAGAGTGGCGTCCATTTTGAAATTCTGACAAATGGTAACGATGATAGTTTTGATTACATCCCGACGGAGGATATTGATGATAAAACGATTTTCCTTCCTCCACAAAAATCGTCCGAGTATATCAACGTCTCCACCAATGCTAATTTCTTGGAATACGAATGGACGGCAATCGATGGTGGCAAATATCGTCACGATGTTGCTCCGGAGGTTGAGTTTTATTCTTCGACATCGCCGGGCTATAAAATCAGTTATCCGGCAAACTATAACTATACGGTCTCGGATGAGTACTTTAATCTGTTCGATGCGACCCACGCAATCGATAATTTCAAGCGACGTGGCGTTGATTTTACTATTCGCCCCGTGATTGAGACGGTCGATTGGAGTACGTTGGATATCAAGGATTCGTATGTGTATGATGTGCAACATAAGATAGTGGAAGAGTCTCGTAAGGTCGTGCAGATGGAGATTATCTACGACCATCCTGCTACATATTATTTGGCCGCTCCATTGGCTGGGTTGCTCTCGACAACTGTTTCGGTCGGTACTTATGATGAAAATCTCCAAGCATTGGAGGATCAAGGCACATGGTCGATTAAATCTAATGTCTCTTGGACGTTTGATGATGAAGGAGCCAAATCGAACGGATTGACAATTCACCACTACGGGCAGTCATATTATTCGGACGGTCGTCATTTGAAAAAAGCGAACAATGTCTATTTATATCTGGATGCGCGAAATCCGGAGTCGAATCGTGCGAGCGGTTTTGTGGGTACTACGGCTATGCCATTCCCGGTGGTGATGGATTTAGGCGATGGGTATGGTATGAAGTATCCAATTCATCCGGGATGGCTTGCCCTGTCCGGTCTGCCTGAGTTTGAGGTGTCGTTAGTAGGTAATCCAAGAGACGGATTGCAAGAGACGGGGGGGCATCCGAATAATTTGGTAGATATGCATCGCAGTAAATTTTCGTGGGGATATTACGTAAATGTTGTCAGCCGTTGGGATAAGTGCTCGAAGATGTTCCGCAATAAAGCGTGGGTGGCGGTTGATGCTCCAAGCAATTTTAACCATACACCGGACGATCCTTGGGGTCATGTTGTGTCCGATTATGCTGAACAAGTGGCGTTCAATTCCACCCATTTTTTGTGGTGGGAATTTGAATTGGGTGGCAAGCAAGATGTGACGTTTGATATTGATGCTTATATCGATTTTTTGGATATACGCGGCAATCAAACTTCGTATCTGTATGCCAAACATCCAGTTTCGTACAAAACACAAATAGAGTCGTATTGTGATTTGTGTCGGGAAACTGCCGGGCATGCAACTACTCCGGTGGCTGAGGTCGAGGAGCACATTTCTGCCATAGAGCCGATTGTGCCAAAGCGGGTGCAGATGAACTATTCGTCGGTGCCGTTGCGTTACAACGCAAAGCAGAGGAGTGTTGTCGGTAAGGGTTGCGACGAATTGCCGCCAAGTTTCCCGTCTCGCCGTTAAGGCGCGATAGGCGAGTATGTGCAAAGAAAAAGGTTCGACTCCGCTACGGAATCGAACCTTTTTTCTGTTGGTAAATCGCTCGATTAGAGAGCGTTTACATGCAACTGAATTGCGCCTTTGAGGTTACCTGCCTTGTTCTTGTGAACGATGTGAAGCTTAGCCAACTTGTCCAACATAGCAGTTACCTTTGGAAGCAATGCCTCAGCAGCAGCCTTATCGGTAGTGTTGCGCAATGCCTTAACAGCGTTACGAGCAGTCTTGTGATAGAGGCGGTTGTGAGCACGCTTCGTTGCAGTCTGGCGAATTCTCTTTTCAGACGACTTGTGATTTGCCATAGTTACTTATTCGTTTTTTGTTTTGTTATTTTTTCGTTTTCTGTTTGTCGGGTGTTTGCAGCTTCTTTTTATACTTTAATCAGCCTCTCCAATCAGCCTCTCCAATCAGCCTCTCCCACCCGACTGGGCTTCTCCCACCCGTGGGTGGTTGCGGATAGGACATGCGTCCCGCTCCTCCAAAAGTTTGTACCCGAACGGCTTGCGCCGCTGTCGTTGTAGCCCATAGGAGAGTCGAACTCCTCTTTCAAGAATGAAAATCTTGCGTCCTAACCGATAGACGAATGGGCCCTACCGCTATATCTCCAAAAGATTTTGGGGCATTTAGCGGTGCAAAGGTAGTAAAATAATGCCAATACGCAAATAAAATTCGTAAAAAAGTGAGGGAGAGGGTAAAAATGGCGTGCAGAATGGCGGATTTTGACGCTGTCGCCCGCTTTGTTATATGCCGAAAAGTGCGGAAATTCGCTCGTTTGCACTCTCTGCCGGCACATCCGTTAGACGCTCGTTTTCGATAATCGCCATGCGATCGCATACGGGTAGTGCTGCATCGGTGTCGTGTGTCGAGAACAGTATCGTTTTGCCCTCATGGTGAGCAAGTTCGCCCAACAGACGGCATATTTGGTGGCGAGTTGGAATGTCGAGAAATGCCGTCGGTTCGTCGAGCACGATTACGGGGGTCTGCTGTGCCAGGGCGCGAGCAATCATAATGCGCTGACACTCACCATCCGATAGCGTGTCGATGGTGCGTTCTGCGAAGTGCGACATGCCGACAGCATCTAATGCTTGCGCCACCTGTTTGCGGTCCTCCTCTTGCAATCGTCCCAACCAATTGGTGTATGGTGCACGACCTATGGCCACCACATCCTCGCATCGAAGATTTGCGATACGCACACGCTCCGTGCCGACAAATGCCACGTGACGTGCAAGTTGCTCTGCGTCAAGTGTTGCTATATCCACTCCGTCGAGCAACATACGACCACTGCGCGGCCGTTCGATGGCAGAGAGAACGCGCAACAGCGAGCTCTTTCCCGCACCGTTACGACCGATAAGAGCCACAGCCTCGCCCGCACGAATGTGGAGCGATGCTCCGTCAAGCAACGTGCGAGAACCGTAGCCGAGCGATATGTTTTCGAGCCGTATCATTGCATCAGGTTTCGATTTCGTAAAACAATATAGACCACTATCGGAATGCCCATCAAAGCCGTTATTGTGTTGATAGGCAGCAGCAACCATTTTGAAATAATATCGCCGACGAGCATCATTCCTCCTCCAATGAGAGCCGATGCGGGTAGCAGTATGCGGTGGTCGGCCGAGCGGAATACCATACGAGCAATGTGTGGTACGGCAAGGCCTACAAAGCCGACAGGTCCGCAGAATGCGGTGATAGTGCCGGCAAGCAGAGTTGTCGAAGCGAGTATTGTGCGGCGTGTTCGCGTAAGATTTATGCCGCTTGTGCGGGCATAGGTTTCACCGAGCAGCAACGTATTGAGTGGTTTGATGGTAGCGACAGAGAGCGCAATGCCGAGCGTAACGAGTGGTGCGATGATGGCGAGTTGTGCGCGAGTAACATCGCCGAGCGAGCCCATTGTCCAAATGACGAATGATTTGAGTGACTGTTCGTTGCTCAGATATTGGAGTATCTCGACAATGGCGCCGAGTGCCGACGAAAGCATCATGCCGAGAATGAGGATGACCATAATATCCTTGATGCGACGCGCAAGTGCTACGACCACGAGCAATACCGTGGCTGCACCAATCCATGCAGCACCTGCCGTACCGAGCGTGCCGAGCGTACCCGAAGCCGCAATGCCGACAAGTGGTGCGCCGAGCAGGAAGAGTGCCACACCGAAACTTGCGCCCGCACTGACGCCAAGTACGTACGGGCCTGCCATTGGATTGCGGAAGAGTGTCTGCATCTGCAAACCGCTTATAGAGAGGGCAATACCTGCCACAAGGGCCATGATGGCTTTGGTTAGGCGGATGTCGAATACGATGCTTTGCAAGGCGATGTTCGTGTCGCTTCCAAAGAGTGCGCCGGCCACGTCGCTCAGCGAAATGCGTACCGTGCCGACTACCAAATCGCAGGCGAACAGCAACACGACGCTTGTGGCGAGTAGCGAAAAAAGTATGTTATTGCGACGTTGCATAGCGTGTGTTATTCGAGTTTTTGGTAGTAGTAAAGCGAATCGGTAGGAGCTTCGAAGTGTAGGATTTTTACCAAATCTTCGAGTATGAGGTCGGGTCGTACGGCACCCGATTCCCAGAAGTCGCTGCCTCCGACGGCTGTTGTTCGACGATTGTTGTTATACGTGCGACGCTCGCGTACGGCATCCACCTCCGCAAAGCGAGGTGCGATGGCTCGCAGTTCGTCGAGCGATGATAGTTGTCCTACGTTAAGCCAAAAGTCGGCCTCCGACGCGAGCAATAATGCCTCCTCGGTAGATATTGGTACAGAGGTTGTTGTCTCGTTCTGTGGATAGATATACTCGCCTCCCGCATCCTCTATAAGACGTACGGCGTAGCTCTTCGTTGAAGGCATAAACCACGAGTCGCGGTAGGGGAGGTTGAGCATTACGCGCGGACGGTAAGCCGAGCAGTATTTGCGGTCGCGGATTGCTGTATAGCGGCTCTCGATGAGGCGAAAACATTCGATGGCGCGCTCCTCGCAACCGCACAGATAGCCGAGCGCCACCATCCACTCCGCTTTGCCGAGAGGTTCGTACTCCACATAGTCGCCTATATATAAATAAGGTATGCCGAGCGAACGTAACTTTGCTGTCGTGGCCGAATCTTCGCCATAGAGGCCATAGAGAAGTACGATATCTGTGCCACGCGAGGCAATTTGTTCGAAATTCAGATTCGAGTCATAACCGATTTCTACCACACGGCCTTCGTCTGCCGCACGGCGAATCTTTTCGTTCGTGATAAATTTCAATCCCGAAACACCAACGATACGCTCATTACAATCGATGGCATCAAGCATTGCAACGAAACTCGACGACATGACGGCAATCCGATCGACGGGAAGCGATACGATGTCGCCTGCGAATGTGTCGGGGCACGACGTACCTTCGCTGTTGTGCAGATAGAGTAGTTGTTCGAACGACTCGTCGCTCTGATATGGGTTTGTGATGCGGATAATGTGGTTGCCGATGTTGAGCGTGTCGGCCAAAATCGTAAAACCTTTGGCATAGCGCGGTGCATAGCATACAGTTGTCCCGGCAAGTGCGTCGTTTTGCGTGCGGTCGCAACCGACCACAAGCAGTAGCATAAGCAGCGCAACAAGCGATATTTTTTGTCGTATGCCCATCTCCCACTAAAACTATTTGCCGAGCAGATGACGTGCCTGCGAGAGTGCGGCATCGGTTATTGTGCTGCCCGAGAGCATCTTTGCAATCTCCACGACGCGCTCCTGGTCGGTGAGCGGACGCAGATGGGTCACGCCCTGCTCCTTATATACGAGCAGATGGGTGTTGCCCTTGGCTGCCACTTGTGGAAGGTGGGTGATGTCGATGACCTGCATCGACTCGGAGAGGGTGTTGATGATATCGCCGACGGCATCAGCCACGCGGCCCGATACTCCGGTGTCAATCTCATCGAATACGATGGTCGGCAGTGAGAGTCGCTTCGAGAGAATCGCTTTTAGGGCGAGCATCACACGTGAAAGCTCACCACCTGATGCGATGCGCTCGATTGCTCGCGGTGCGACACCGGCATTTGCCGTAAAGAGGAACTCCACGTTGTCGCTGCCCGACGCACCGAGTGGCGAGTCGGTAAGGCGTGTGCAGAAGAGTGCGCCCTCCATTCCGACCTTATGAAGAATCTCCTCCACATCGGCGTCGAGGCGTGGCGCAACCTTCGAGCGTTGCTCGTGCAACGTCGTGGCCAACGTGCGGGCCTTCTGCTCCAATGCGGCAACCTCCCTGCGGAGTGCGGCAACGTGTTCGTCGCTGTGTTCGATGGTGTCGAGTTCAGCGGTGTAACGGTCGCGCACCTCGATAAGTGTCGCTACATCCGTTACGCGATGTTTAGCACAGAGTGCGTATAGTGTGTCGAGACGGGTCGTGAGTTGTTCGATGCGCTCCGGATCGGTATTGGTGCGCTCGGCGTCCTCCTCCGCCTGTCCGTTTATGTCTTTGAGCTCGATGCTCACCGAGTGCAAGCGTTCTGCCAACTCCGCCGCCGCAGGATATGACGTGGCGATGTGGCGTAGTGCGCTCTCCGATGATCGAAGTTGTGAGAGTATGCCGTTTGGCTCTTCGTCGAGCGAGGTGTGTAGTTGTAGGAGCGTATCGCGAATCGAGTCGGCATTTTCGAGCAGACGTAATTCGCTCTCCACCTCCTCTGTTTCGCCCGCCCGCAGAGCTGCTGCCCGCAACTCCTCGACCTGATGGCGGAGCCAATCTTCGTCGTTACGCGATGCGTTCTGTGCTGCTGTCGCCTCGTCTAATGCGTGACGTGCCTTGCCGAGCGCTGCGAAGCATGTGCGATACTCTCGCTTGATGTCGCCACAGCCGGCGATGGTGTCGAGTGCATCGATGCGGAACTGCTCCGATGAGAGAATGAGGTTGCGATGTTGCGAATGGATGTCGATAAGGTACTCGCCGAGGACTTTGAGCACAGCCGCCTGAACCGGTACGTCGTTTACGAATGAACGACTTTTGCCGCTCGGCATAATAACGCGACGAATGAGTGTTTGGGGTTCGTAATCGAGGTCGTACTCCTCGAAAAGTGGCTCCAAACCGAGTTGCTCGATATCAAATGTTGCCTCGACCACACAGTTGCGCGTACGGTCTTTGAGTGCCGATTCGGCATCGGGTTTTGCTCCGAGCAACAGGCCGAGCGCACCCATCAGAATAGACTTGCCGGCGCCTGTTTCGCCAGTGATAATATTCAGACGGTTGTCGAATCGAACGTCGAGGCGGTCGATAAGCGCATAGTTTTCAACGGTCAGCGAGAGCAACATCTTGCGTACTGTTTTTTACTTGTGAGAGATTATCTGCTCGATGCGGTCGGCAATCCGCTCTGCCACCTCGCTCTTTGGCATCAGTGGCAACTGCTCGTGGCCCGCTGCATCGATGAATGTAACTTTGTTGGTATCCACGCCGAAACCTGCCCCCTTGTCGAGCAGTGAGTTGAGAACGATAAAGTCGAAACCCTTACGACGCAGTTTGCTTTCGGCGCTCTCCACACCTTCATCACTTTCGAGAGCGAAGCCTACCATCACGCGGTTACCCTTCTTGGCGCCGAGTGCGGCGGCGATATCCTTCGTGCGACGCAGACGGATGCACATATCGTCATCGCTCTTCTTGATTTTGTGCGTGGCAACCTCCTCCGGCGTATAGTCGGCAACGGCAGCACACATAACGGCTCCATCGGCCGATGCGAAGTGGTGAACACACTGTTCGTACATCTGTTCTGCCGAGAGAACATCCACACGCTCGACACCTTGTGGCGTCGGAAGCGACGTGCGACCACTGACGAGTGTGACTTTCGCACCACGCGCAGCCAACGAGGCGGCGATGGCGTAGCCCATTCGTCCGGTAGAGTGGTTGGTGATATAACGTACGGGGTCTATTGCCTCAATCGTAGCACCTGCGGTGACTACAAAGTGACGACCTGCGAGATTACTCTTTTTTTTTTCGGAGAGAAGCTGCTCCACGAATGCGACAATCTGCTCGGGCTCTGCCATGCGACCCTTGCCGCAGAGTCCACTTGCTAATTCTCCCTCTGGCGAGTCGATAATTTCGACGCCGTGGCGGCGTAACGTGGCAAGATTCTCCTGCGTGGTGACGTGGGCGAACATGTCGCAATCCATAGCCGGTGCGACGACTGTGCGACAGCGAGCCGAGAGATAGGTTGTGAGCAACAAGTTGTCGGCGATGCCGTGGGCCATCTTGGCGATGGTGTTGGCTGTCGCCGGTGCAATGAGGAAGCAATCCGCCCATTCGCCGAGCGAGATGTGGGAGTTCCACTCGCCATTCTCTGGGTTGAAGAACTCGACGAGTATCGGATGCTTCGACAGGGTAGCCATCGTAAGTGGCGTGATAAACTCTTTGGCGGTGGCGGTCATAACGACCTTCACGTCGGCACCTGCCACGCGCAAAAGACGACAAAGCATAGCCGCTTTATAAGCTGCTATGCTGCCGGTTACCCCCAAAAGTATATGCTTTCCTTGCAGCATACAGACGTTTGTTTGTGTCGGAGGGGATTATTTGTTGTCGCCGTCACGAAAATAAACCTCATCATCGAGGAACTCCTCGGTTGCGATGATGGCCGGTTTCGGCAGACGCTCGTAGTAACGCGAAATCTCGATTTGCTCGCGGTTCTCAAAGGTCTCCTCCATCGTGTCGGTTGCCGTTGTGGCGAAGTCGGCGAGTTTGCGATTCAACTCCGTTTTGAGTTCCGCCGAAATCTGGTTTGCGCGACGAGCGATGACGTTGATGCTCTTGTACACATTACCCGTTTCGTGGTCGAAATCGACGAGCTTGCGAGTTACCGTGTTGTTCGGAATGTTCTTCTTGATCTCCATCTTATAGTTGTTTTTCTGTGTTATTTTTGTCAATGTAATTCTTTGCCTCCTTGGCGTAACGCTCGACCTCCTTCAAGTGTTTCGACTCGGGGAACTCCTCGATGAACGAGTAGTATGAGTCGAGCATCGAGAGATAGCGGTCGGCCTGCTTTTCGAGAATCGAATTATGTGCCAGACGATACTTCGATACGACCATCAGGTACATGATGTCCTCGCGATGAGCCGAGTTGCCATACTCTTTGAGCGCATTACGGAAAGCGACGATTGCCGACTTGTACTTCTGTGTCTTGAAGTAGGTGTAGGCGTTGAGGTATGTCTTCTCGTGCAGACGCAACGTGAGCTCTTCGATGATATCGCGGAAGGCCTCCACGCGGGACGACTGCGGATAACGCTCGATAAATTCGCTTGCCGATACGATTGCTTGTGCCGTAAGCGTCTGGTCGCGTGTAGGACCCGGAGCGAGATAGTATTGGCAAAGTGCGTGCATACCCTCGGCGTCCTCGATAAATACACTACGGCCGAAACGGCGACGGAACTCGTCGAAGCCGGTCGATGCATCGTGATAGTCGCGGTGCTTAAACTTGCTACGAGCGGAGAAAAATGCAATCGAATCCTCGCGCTCCGAGCCGATGTAGTAACCCAGACAAGCGTCGAAGAGGTTGGCTGCGCGGCTCCATTTTTCAGCCGAATAGAGGCGCATCGCCGTATTGTATATCAACTCCGGATCGCCACTTTTGGCAATCTGTCCGATACCCGAGCAGGAGAAGAGTATTGTAGTCGTACAAGCGACAATTGTAATCCAAATAAAAAGTCGTTTCATCGCAAATAGTTTTCTCGCGGTGTATAATCGCGCAAAATTACAAAACATTTAACGAATTTGCAAAATCTTTATTGTGAGAAGAGTGCAATAATCGGTAAAATCGTGTTTTGTCGCTTCGCATCTCAGATTCTTTGCTGCTATTTATGCGCCAACAACCACTCGGCAATCTGAATGGCATTGAGTGCCGCACCCTTCTTGATTTGGTCGGCAACGCACCAGAACGAGAGTCCGTTTTCGCATGTCAAATCCTTGCGGATGCGACCCACATATACGGGCTCCTTGTGGGCGATGAAGAGTGGCATAGGATACTCTTTGCGCTCCGGTTCGTCCATAACGACAATGCCCTCCGAAGCCTCAAATGCGGCGCGGGCCTCTTCGACCGAAATCGGACGCTCGGTCTCGACCCAGATGCTCTCCGAATGGGCGCGCATCACCGGTACGCGTACGCAGGTTGCCGATACGCTGATATCCGAGTGCATAATTTTGCGCGTCTCGTTGAACATTTTCATCTCCTCCTTCGTGTAGCCGTTGTCGGTAAATACATCGATGTGCGGAATGACATTGAAGGCGAGTTGGTAGGCAAACTTCTCGACGGTCGGCTCCTCGCCCTGTGCGAGTGATGCATGCTGTGCTTCGAGTTCAGCCATAGCCTGTGCTCCTGCGCCACTTGCCGATTGGTAGGTCGAAACGTGTACGCGGCGTATATGTGAGAGTCGCTCGATGGCGGCCAACGCCACGACCATCTGAATCGTCGTGCAGTTCGGGTTGGCGATGATGCGACGTGGTGCGTTGAGCGCATCCTCGGCATTTACCTCCGGAACTACGAGTGGCACATCCTCATCCATGCGGAAGCAACTCGAATTGTCGATCATCAGCGTACCGTGTTTGGTGATTGTCTCGGCAAACTCGCGCGACACGCTGCCACCGGCCGAAACGAGTGCAATATCCACACCGCGAAAATCGTCGTTATGTTGTAACAGTTTAATCTCTACCTCCTTGCCTCGGAACGTGCGCGTTTGGCCCGCACTGCGTGCCGAGCCGAAGAGCAACAGTTCGTCGCATGGGAAATTGTGCTCTTCGAGGATTCTCAAAAACTCCTGACCTACGGCGCCACTTGCGCCAACTACTGCTAATTTCATAAGTGTTTGTTTTGTTGTCTGTGTTCTAAACATTTTGTTTTGTGTACCTGCTCGGCACCGTCAATCGCTACTCGAAAAATTCGTCTTCGATATACTGCGAATATCCGGTTGAGCCATCCTCCGACTCGTTACACACATCCTCCTTCCACATCGGCGGACGCGCAAAACGGTCCTCGCGGCTGATTCGGCATTTCGGGTCGTTATAGGCACGCGAAAGGAAATCGCCGACAATCGGCAGTGCCATCACCGAGCCCTCGCCACGTCGTCGCAGATGAATTTGCTGATCTTCGCCACCAACCCACGCACCGGCTACGAGGCGCGGAGTGACGCACATAAACCAACCATCGCGGTTGTCGTTCGATGTTCCGGTTTTACCCGCAATCTCGACATCCTGCATGCCGAACTGCCAATTCATACGGCCACCCGTACCGTGATTAATGACGTTGCGCAGCATCGTGACCATTGTATATGCGGTCTCCTTGCTGATGGCGTCCTGCGATGAGGAGGAGAACGACGAGATGAGGTTGCCTTGACGGTCCTCGATATGAGTGACGAAGAGAGGCGTGTTATATACGCCCTCGTTGGCAAAGGTCGAGTATGCACTCACCATCTCAAAGACGTTCGATTCGAACGTGCCCAAACAGAGTGCATATACCGGGTCGATAAAGCTGTTGATTCCCATATTGTGCAGGAAATCGGCAACTGCTTCCGGCTGTTTGGCCTGTTTCATAATCCACGCCGAGTAGTTGTTGCGCGAGAGAGCCAAACCCCATTTAAGTGGGTGCATGACGCCGTCGTACTCGATTTTACCTGCCTCTTTCGGCGACCATGCCGTACCCACTGCCGTCTCAATCGTGACGGGCAGATTTGGCACCATCGTACAAGGCGACATGCCGAGATGGTCGATGGCAAATGTGTAGATGAAAGGCTTGACCGTCGAACCGATTTGTCGCTTGCCCTGCTTTGCCATATCGTACTTGAAGTATTGGAACGATGGGCCACCGACGTAAGCCTTGATGTGACCCGTCTGTGGCTCCATGGCTACGAATGCTGCACGCATGATGCGTTTGTGGTGCAGTATCGAGTCGCGTGGTGTGAGCAACGTATCACGCTCGCCGTTGAACGTAAAGACCTTCATCTGGCACTTACGCTCGAAACTTGCGTATATATCCTTCTCGCTGACGCCTGCCTGCTTCATGTTGCGGAAGCGGTCGGAGTTGCGCATCGCACGTCGAACAATCGCTTCGGCCTCCTCCGGAGTCGTGTCGTTGAAGAGGGTGCGGGTATTGCGTACCTGCTCGTCCATAGCCGGCTGAATGACCGTCTGCAACTGCTTGAAGAGAGCCTGCTCGGCGTACTCCTGCATTGCGGCGTTGATTGTCGTGTATATTTTCAGTCCATCGCGATAGATGTTGTACTCCGTACCATCGGCCTTGCGGTTTTTGAAACACCATCCGTAGAGAGGATTCTCCTCGTAGAGCTTGCACGCCTGATCGTAGTCCCACTCGGTGTAGAAATTGCGACGCTTCGGTGGCTTGGCGTTCATTACCAAACGCAACATTTCGCGGAAGTAGGTCGCCTGACCGTAGTTGTGCGATATTGGGCGGAAGTTGAGCGTTATGGGCAGAGCCGAGAGCGAGTCGCACTGTTCGCGGGTGATGGCTCCTGTCTCGGCGATACGTTTCAGCACGAGGTTGCGACGTGCGAGAGCATTCTCCGGGTTGCGTACGGGCGAGTAGCGTGTCGGAGCATTTACGACGCCGACTAAAACGGCCGCCTCCTGCAAATTCAGTTCGTCGGGCAACTTTCCGAAGAAGGTCTGTGCTGCCGATTTGATTCCAAAGGCATTTGAGCCGTATTCGACCGTGTTGAGATACATCGCCACAATCTCCTCCTTCGTGTAGTTGTATTCGAGTTTGATGGCCGTAATCCACTCCTTCAACTTCGCAATGACGAGTTTCGCCATACGCACCGGTTTAGGCACACCTCGCGAATTTTCGCGCGGGAAGAGATTTTTGGCCAACTGCTGTGTGATGGTCGAGCCACCGCCCTGCGA
>JAFNYX010000125.1 GCA_017654125.1 Alistipes sp.
AATTAGAAAAAATTTGCTTCGTTTGGGGAGTCGCCCCACGAAAAATGGCGTTTTCAGGCACAATTCCGTTAAAACGCAAAAAATCCCGAAAGTGGCTGATAAACTCTCGGGATTTTTCGTCTATTTTGTATGATTTTCAGCCGATTTTTGTAGGCATTAGCGTTTATTAGTGTGCATTAGAGGGCGTTAGTTATTTGCCTATGCAGAAACGTGAAAAAATAGTTTGGAGGATATCGTCATTCGTTACACTGCCCGTAATTTCGGCAAGGGCGGAAATCGCTCCGCGGATATCCTCCGCAAGTAACTCCTCCGACACTCCGGAACTTAATGCCGCAACCGCCATCTCGATATCCTTATGGGCACGAGCAAGCGACTCGAAATGACGCAGATTCGAAACAATAACATCACCACGATACGCACCATCGGTATCAACCGTTTGGCGCAATGCCGTGCGCAACTCGTCAATACCCTGATTTTCGCGAGCCGAGATATATAGTGCACCCTCTACATCGCGTCGGTCGGTAGTATCCATTTTATTCACAACAACCATCAATACCTGTTCGGCCGAAAGCATAGGTAACTCCCCCACCCCGGATGATGGCTCAGTGACATAGACCACAACGCGAGCACGACGTATCGCCTGCTCGGTGCGCTCGATACCCATTCGTTCGAGCATATCGTCCGTCGCGTGCAGACCTGCTGTATCGACAAATCGGAAACGGACATCGTCGATGGTGACACACTCCTCAATCGTATCGCGTGTCGTACCCGCAATGCTCGAAACCATTGCGCGGTCGTCGCCAACCAAACGATTGAGCAACGTACTCTTACCCACATTCGGAGCACCGACAATAGCAACATTCACACCCTCACGAATAGCATTTCCCACACGGAACGATTCCATAAGTCGTACCACAACCTCGTCGGTTGTGCGAAGCATTCGTTGCAATTGTTCGCGGTCGGCAAACTCAACATCCTCCTCCGAAAAATCGAGTTCCAATTCGAGCAGTGCCGTAATATTAACCAATTGTTCGCGCAACTCTTCGAGTAGAGCCGAATAACCGCCACGCATTTGTGTAGCGGCGATGGCATGCGAGGCGCGCGAATCGGCTGCTATAAGGTCGGCAACCGCCTCCGCTTGCGACAAATCTATACGGCCGGCAGCCATAGCACGTGCTGAAAATTCGCCTGCGGCGGCCAAGCGTGCCCCGGACGAGCAGAGCAGGCGAATGACCTCCGAAACGATATATTGCGAGCCGTGCATCGACACCTCGACCGAATCCTCGCCCGTATATGAGTGAGGCGCGCGAAACAAAGCGACCAACACATCATCCACCACGCGGTGGCCATCGACAATCTCGCCATAATGGACCGTATGCGAACGACACTCTGCAAGTGGCCTACGTCCGCGAAAAACGCGGTCACAGCACTCGATTGCACCATCGCCACTCATACGGACAACGGCAATTGCACCACCTGTTGCGGTGGCAGGAGCCACTATTATTCCACTCTCAAACACGCTTATGCTCTTGGTTTTGGTTTATTGATTCGCAACTTCTGTCCTGGGCGGATAACAGTCGAACGCAGATGGTTCCACTGCATAATTGCCTTGACGGTCGTGCGGTTACGTTTAGCGATAAGACCCAGATTATCGCCACTACGGACAGTATAGGTGTAACCCACACCCTCGGCACGTTTCTTTTCGAGATTTGCCGGATTCATATACTCTTTAAGATAGAGCGAATCCTTGGCATATATCGAATCGCGATTCTCGACAAACTCCGCAACGTATCTCGCCGGCAGACGCAGTGCATAAGGCTTACGAGCAGCCGGAACGATATCTATCTTATACTGCGGATTGAGATGGCGCAGTGTTTCGAGCGGGATATTGAGCGTCGATGCAACCTGTCCGAGATGCATCGTACGGTCGATGATTATCGTATCGGTTGCGATACACTCGGGCGTCGAAGCGGCCGTCACGTTATGCAGGTTATGATACGTATAGCAATATGCCGCAGCAATAAACTTTGGAACATATCCACGCGTTTCGGATGGGAGGAAGTCGTAAATATCCCAAAACGTCTTGCAATCCGCACCGGCGCGCGCTATCGCCTTGCTCACGTTACCCGGGCCGCAATTATATGCAGCAAGCGCAAGTGTCCAATCATCGTATATACGATAGAGGTCGCGAAGAAATCGGCAAGCAGCGCGTGTCGAGAGCAACACATCACAACGCTCATCAACGAGTGAATTTATCTCCAAACCGAGATTTTTGCCCGTCGAAGGCATAAACTGCCACAGCCCGACTGCTCCGGCTCGCGACGTAGCCACCGAGGAGAGGTTCGATTCGATAATCGGCAGGAAGCGCAACTCTACGGGCAACCCCGCCGCAATGAGTTCCTGCTCGATAATCGGGAAGTAGTATTTCGAGAGCGACAGCACTCGCGAAAGCGGACTCCATCGACCACCGAGATACTGGTCGATATACTTGCGAACAATATAGTTATAGGGCAAATGAACCGGCGAGACCATATCCATCAAACGCTTGCGATAGAGCGAATCGGGAGCCATTTCCGGCTCTCCATCTGTCGCTTCGGAGAATTGTCCAAAGAACTGCTTATCAGCCTGCGCACTCATCAACTGCTGCCACACATCCGCCAGCGAATCAATCTCGGCCGGTGAGTGCGACAAGCGCAACGTATCTATTCTCGGTGCCGGCTTCGGTTCAACGCACACCGTATCATAAACAACCACACGCACTGTATCGTACACGGGCATTACGGCAACGACCGGCTCTGCGCTCTTGGGTTTTATGCGTCGGGCTGCTTGCGCGGACATTGCCATCAAGAGCAACAGACCGAGCAGCAGGGAGAGTTTCGTTGGTTTAATCATAATTCGGGATTAACCTTGTAAGGATTTCTAAAACTTAACACTCAAATTCATTCCGACGGCAGGTTTTGTGCCCTGTGCCGGATTGTAAGTCGTAGCGACCATCGGTGTAACATCAACACTCAAATCGTCCGACACATCGTAATCGCGCAAATGGGCATCGACGTGTGCATCGACAATCTGCAAGATATACAGGCCGGCCGTAAGGATGATACAGAGGTCTCGGTTTCGGCGATAACTGTTTCGAAGGTTTTTGAGGAATGTCGAGGCGTATCGACCCTTAAACTCGTCGGGCGAACCACCGGGATAGTTGTCCGGATTTTGGTCGTAGTCGAAACGCAGACGATATGCCTTTTTGAATCGCTGATAACCGCGATTGTTCCAATCGATACAGTAGATGGTCGATGCAAAACCGCCGATGACTATCGGCAGACGCCAATAACTCTTGTTATAAATCTGTCCGGCACCCGGGCAAATCGTCGCAAGCGTCGTAGCACGAGCAACGGACGAAACCTCGTTCGTCGAGTAGCAGACCGCCGCATCGCCGATAAAGTAGAGATACGAGGCTATGGTTGTCGCCATAAATAGCTGCATGAGCGAGTTGTGTTTAATCATACTGCGCTGCAACGAATTGAGCTCCTCCGTGCGCGACAACGATTGGTCGGTCAGCAGGTCGAACTGTGCTTTGAGCGGCTTATACTTACTATGTTCGTAGAGACACATACCGAGCGACGCGCCAACCGTTCCGTAAAGAATCGGCAACTTCCAATACTGCTTATTATAGATTTGGCCGAAGCCCGGCAGTACGGCCGACAACATACTCATCTTACGTAGCGACATCGAATCACTGATGAACGGCTTGCGATTCTCCCGACGTTCCTGGCGACGCAACTCCTTCTCGGTTGGCTTTGCAGGGAAGAGAGAGTCGGGAAATATTTCGGCACGAATCGTATCGGGCAGCGTCATTCGCAAAGAATCCGACACATTTTTGAGCGAATCGGTCGGCATCCGCAACAGCGAATCGCGCACACTCATCACACGCGCCGAGTCGGCACGGGCTATGGCCACCGAATCGGGTTTTTGTAACATTCCGCTACGAACCACCATTCGATGACTGCGCAGTTGGCGACTCAACGGGTTACGCGGGATGCGTATCTCCTCTTGATACTGTGCCGACGCAAGCCCGGTCACAAAGAACAGAGCTACCATCGCAAGCACATACCGCAACCCTCGTCTCAACATTAAGTACATATCACAACGCTTTATCCCCATTCGTTCGTCTATTTGTTATTTGAAAAACGCTCGATAAAACGCTCAATATCGGCATCACAGTCAAAGTCGATGGTAATCTTTCCGCCACCATTCTTACCGCGCTTGATGCTGATATTTTGCGAGAAGAATCGCTCCAAATACTCAACCAAACGGGTGTATGATTCTGGATACTCCTCGTCACTCGTAGCACACCGACGGCTTGCGCCACGCTCGGCAAGCATACGCACATACTCCTCGGCCTGACGCACCGACAAATTGTATTTCAAACACTTTTTCAATACCGCAAGTTGCCCCTTCACATCATCCGTCGAGGCAATCGCCTTAGCGTGACCCATCGAGATAAAGCCATCCTTAACTGCGAGTTGAACCTCATCAGGCAGACGCAACAAACGCATATAGTTGGCAACCGTCGAACGCTTCTTACCCACCTTGTCGGCCAAAGCATCCTGCGTGAGGCCACACTCATCAATCAGACGCTGCATACCGAGTGCTATCTCTATGGCATTCAGGTCCTGACGCTGGATATTCTCGACCAATGCCATCGCGTGCAGATTTTCGTCGTCCACCTCGCGCACATAAGCCGGCACCATCTCCAAACCTGCCATCTGAGCAGCACGCCAACGACGCTCGCCACTGATAATCATATACTTGTCATCGCTTTTGCGAACAGTAATCGGCTGAATCAAGCCCAACGTACGAATCGAGTCGGCAAGTTCACCAAGTGACTCTTCATCGAAGAGCGAACGTGGCTGTGTCGGATTCGGAACGATTTCCGCAAGTGCGATTTCCGTCATCTCGGACATCGGTTTTGCCTTCAAATCAATGGCATCGTTGCCGAAAATAGCACCGAGACCACGACCTAATCCCTTCTGTTTCATATCTGTTATCCTCTCTTTTTACGATTTCTTTTCAAAAACTCCTTGGCAAGCATCAAATAGTTGGTTGCTCCCGTCGCCGAGGCATCGTACAACATAATAGGTTTGCCATGTGAGGGTGCTTCACCCAAACGGATATTTCGCTGAATTATTGTGTCATAGGCCAACGCGCCAAAATGCTCACGCACCTCGCCCGCCACCTGATTATTCAGGCGGTTACGCATATACATCGTCAGCACAAAGCCCTCGATTTCAAGCGCCGGATTCAGGCCACCCTTGACGAGTTTAATGGTATTGAGCAACTTACTCAAACCCTCCAACGCAAGGTACTCGCACTGTACAGGAATCAACACCGAATCGGCAGCCGTCAGGATGTTTACGGTCGTAAATCCAAGCGACGGCGAGCAGTCGATAAATATATAGTCGAAGCGGTCGCGCACGCTGTCGATAATCTTCTTAACAACAAAGTGACTCTCCTCCATCGACGGCAACTCGGTCTCCGCCGCAACAAGGTCGATACTCGACGGCAGTACCCACAGATTCTTCACATCTTCGCTTTTCAAAATTACGTCCGCCGCTTCGCGCTCACCCGTAATACACTCGTACGTACCTTCAAGGTTGATGTCGAACCCCAAACCCGACGTGGCATTTGCCTGTGGATCGGCGTCGATAAGCAACACCTTCTTGCCGAGCAGAGCTATCGACGCCGACAGATTGATTGCCGTCGTGGTCTTACCGACTCCACCCTTTTGGTTTGCCAAAGCAATTACCTTACCCATATCGAAATATCGTTACCGTTACACGTTTGTTTGCCTCGCATCGCACCACCGTGCCACCATCGACCCGACGATTACGATGCGCAAATAATTGGGCAAATTTAATAAATTAAATTGAAACCTCGACAAATGCACATGCAAATAAGTTCAAAATATTTTCTTCTACGGAAAAGTTTGACGCAAAATCAACTTATTTTTATATCTTTGACACCGTAAAAACCCAACAAACAATGTCGAATAGAGAGGATTTGCGGCCATCGGAGCCAATAGAGAGCATTTTGGAGAGTGATGCAACAGAAGAGGTGGAGATGCTTGACCCCGAGGAGTTGCAGCGAACGACTTCGCACCAATTCCCCGGCGCGCTCGACATCGTAGCGATGGCGTTGTTGCTCTTCATCTCGCAAATCGTGGTCAGTTGGCTATGCATGATATGCGGACTTACGTTGCCCGATCTCTCAACAATCGAGTCGCCCGACATCGAAACAACGATGAGCATGGAGATTCTCAAAGGCGAACGCTTTGCCGTAATATATCCGCTTTCGATGCTCGCTGCGTTCATCGTTATTTGGCTCTATGTCCGACTGCGCGACGGCAAGGGTGTCGTTGCAAGATTTTCGAGCAAAGGATTCAACCCCAACATCATACTTTCGAGTTTCGTTTGGCTCATTGCGGCACAAATCGTTATCGAGCCGTTACTTGAACTGCTACCCGATTCGGACAATGCCGGCACAGGTCGCGGTTTTTGGGCGTGCATTACGGCCATCGGATTTGCACCACTCTTCGAGGAACTTATTTGTCGCGGTGTGGTACTCGAAACATTGCGCAGACGTTGGGGCAAGCTCTCATCCGTAGCACTCTCGTCGCTCTTCTTCGGCATTATACATATGGAGCCGACAGTAGTGGTTGCTGCATTTGTTGCAGGTACGATTTTCGGCACGACATACCTACGAACATCGTCGCTCTTCTCGACAATAATTCTGCACTCGCTCAACAACGCATTTGCATTTGCGCTCATCGTCTTCGGATTCAGCGATATGTCTTTTGCCGAACTTTTCGGTGGAGGGCCCAAATACTACGCAATTTATACCATCGCACTACTGATATGTCTATCGTGTTGCATCGAGGCGTATCGTAAGGTATATCGTAAATCATAATCAGCACATGACAAAAAAACGCATACTTCTGACCGGAGCCACAGGCATCATGGGAACAGCCGGACTTAAAGAACTCCTCGCGCGTGACGAACAATTCGACATCACCGTACTCGTACTCAACTCGAAACAAAACCGTCGCAAAATGGCGGCATATCGCGACCGAATCCGCATTGTTTGGGGCGATTTGCGCCACTACGAGGATGTATTAGATGCCGTTACGGGAGTCGATTATGTCCTGCACGTCGGTGGCATGGTATCGCCGAAAGCAGACTATCGCCCAGCAACAACCCTACAAGTAAATGTCACGGCAGCCGAAAACATTGTTCGCGCCGTTAAAGCCCAACCCAATGCAGACGCAATAAGGGTGGTTTACATCGGCAGTGTGGCACAAACGGGCGACCGTCGCTCGCCATTACATTGGGGACGTTGCGGCGACCCGATTTTTCCGTCGATGTATGACTACTATGCCATCTCGAAATGTCGCGCAGAGTGCATTTTTGCCGAATCAGGATTGCGCCATTGGGTGAGTTTGCGACAATCGGGCATACTCTACCCTGCATTATTAAAAAACATGGATCCGATAATGTTCCATGTGCCTATTCAGGGCGTATTGGAATGGGCAACTGTCGAGGATTCGGGCCGACTGCTCGCGGCGGTATGCGGAGATGATGTGCCGGAGGATTTTTGGTGCCGTTTCTACAATATCGGCAGCGGTGCAGAGTACCGATTGACGAACTACGATTTTGAGTGCTTGCTGCTCGATGCCATCAACTGTCCACCACCCGAAAAAGTATTTGAGCCAAACTGGTTTGCAACGCATAATTTCCACGGACAATGGTATCTGGATTCCGACCGCTTGGAGGAGATTTTACACTTTCGCGCCAACGTGCCAATAAAAGAATATTTTCGTCGAATGAGCCGACAAACCCCGTGGTATTTTGCGCTCGCCAAACTCGCGCCTGCATTTATCATAAAGCCGTTTATGCTACTCATTGCCAACGACAAAACCTTTGGAACACTCGGCTGGCTACACCACAACAACGAGCCTCGCATCGCAGCTTTCTTCGGTTCGCGTGAGGAGCGGGCAAAAATCAAAGATTGGAAGCAGATGACCTCCTTCCAACTCGCCGACGCAGAGCATGCCGTACGCCTCGACCACGGCTACGACGAGAACCGCCCGACAGCACAGCTCACCATCGAAGATATGCGCTCGGCAGCAGCGTTCCGCGGTGGCGAATGTTTGTCGGAAAACATGACAACGGGCGACCTTCGCACGCCTTTGACGTGGCGTTGTGCGCATGGACACACATTCGAGGCTTCGCCTGCACTCATACTGCTCGGAGGCCATTGGTGCGAGGAGTGCCTTGCTACACCGTGGAGATATGACGAGTTGGCAGTAAAAAGTCCGTTCCTAGCACAGGTTTGGAGAGCAATGCACCCTGCAACGACGAACGAGATGCGGGTGTACGGCGAGGCAAATCCGACGGATTACAGATAGAAAGCATAAATATCAACCCAAAAAGCGGCCATCCGGTCGCTTTTTTTATGCTTTTTGGCAATATTATTACTTTGTAATACGTTTATTCCGTCAAAAAATAATATCTTTGCAAGTTGTATGAAGATTTTTGTAAAAATAACAATCATCGCTATGGCTTTCGCTGCATCATCATGCCGCGAAACTGCCATCATTTTCGGCCCGGAGCCGGTTGCAAGAGTCGGTCGTAAAACATTATCGACGGAGGAGGTCGCCGCAGCCCTGCCAAAAGGTATTTCGGGAACGGACTCAATTAACTATGTGGAGACATTCGTGGAGCGATGGATTGTGCGCCAACTCAAATTACAGGAGGCGGAGTTGATATTCTCGTCGTCGGAGGCGGATATCGACCGTATGGTGGAGGAGTATCGCCAGTCGTTACTCATTCGCAAGGTCGAACAGCACTATCTCGATACTCAGATGGATGGTGAACTTACCGAGCAAGACATCGAACAATACTACAATAGCCACAAAAACGATTTTCGTCTTTCGGCACCGGTTGTAAAGGGTTACATTGTGGCATTCCCTGACCAATATCGTCGTCGCGAATGGTTGCTCTCGATGATGCGTTCGCCAAAACCGGAGATGGTGAAAGATTTCGAACAGGTATGTCTGAAAAACAACTTCCGATTGACGAAGTTCGACGAGTGGAGCGACTTCACGGAATTTAAGAGCAATCTGCCACTACTGCGTTCCGCATCACACGACGAGTTGCTGTCCGACCGCACGGTGCGACAGATACACCACGACCGAACGTACTATTGTTTCCGCATCACAGATGCGCTAAAAGCGGGTGACACGATGCCACTCTTTATGGCGCGAGACAACATCGTGCGCATACTCACCAAACGCCGTCAGGAGGAGATTATTCGACGCGAAGAGGAGCGAATGGTGGGCAATGCCGAGCAGAATGGTATCATCAAACGATACGGCATGAGCGAGGAGGAGCCTATCGAGGTGCCAAAGGTTAATGAAACAAAGATTGAGAAGTGCGATAGCACAGCGATCTCAAACAACGAAAAACAGATAACGAAATAAAAACAGAGAAACAAACAATATGAGAAAGATTTTATTTATTGGCGTGGCAGTGATTGCGCTTGCGGCAGGAGTTAATGCACAGAAGCGTTTTGTGATGCTTGACAAAATTGTTGCCGTAGTGGGCAATTCGTCAATTATGCACTCCGATGTCGAACAACTCGCCACACAGTTGGTCGAACAGCGTCGTGCCGCAGGATACACCTCCGACCGCGACCCTCGAAACGAGGCATTGGAGCAGTTGCTCATGCAAAAGTTGCTCTACAATCAGGCGCTCATCGACTCCGTACAAATCAATACGGGCGACGTATTGCAGCGTGTAGAGACCCGTATCCAGTCGATGATCGAACAAGAAGGTTCAGTTACGGCTCTCGAAAAGAAGACCCATATGCCGGTATATAACATCCGCGAGCTCGTACGTCGTCAAGCCGAGGAACAGACCTACGCGGCAGCTATGCAGCAGGAGGTAATCAGCAAGACGCGCGTTGTGCCGGGCGAGGTGGAGCGTTTCTACCGCAACACGGATAAGGACAGTCTGCCGATTATCGCCGAGCAGTACGTATATGCACACATCACAAAGTTTCCAAAAGGAATGGAGGAGGCAAAGCGTCGTACGCGTGAGCGTCTGCTCGAAATGCGTGAACGTATCGCAACCGGCAAGGCACAATTCGCCACGTTGGCACGTATGTATTCGGTCGATGGTTCGGCCATTCGTGGCGGAGAGTTGGAGCCGTCGCCTGCGGCAGGTTTCGTGAAGCCGTTTGCCGATGCGCTCGAAGAGTTGCGTCCGGGACAGGTTTCGGAGGTTGTGGAGACACAATTCGGTTTCCACCTTATCCAGCTCATCGACAAGAAGGGCTCGATGTACCACTGTCGCCACATTCTGCTCCGTCCGACATACACCTCGGAGGAGATTACACAGCCGATGATCGAGTTGGACAGCATCGCCAACCTCATTCGCAAGGATTCGCTCACATTCGAGAAGGCGGCAGCCGAGCACTCGGACGACAAGCACTCGAAGATGAACGGCGGTATCGTAACCAACCACGACTTGCTCGAACACTACTCAGCATTTGACGCCAAACTGACAGCAACCAAGTTCCTCAAAGAGGACTTTGGCGTAGGTGGTGGCAAGAGCATCGACGACTACAATGCCATTCGTCGTCTGCAAGTGGGCGAAATTTCGCCGGCATACCGCACCTCCGACCTCAACGGTAACGACCTCTGCAAAATCGTAAAACTCATCGAGATTATCCCGACACACAAGGCTTCGCTCGACGAGGACTATCTGCGTTTGGAGCAGATTGCCCTGAACGAAAAGCAGCAGAGCGACTTCAACAAATGGCTCGACGAGAAGATTGAGGCGATGTATGTATACATCGACCCGGCATATCGCAATGGCGAATTCACCAACAAAAAGTGGGTTAAGCCGGACGCAGATCAAAAGATTCAAATCACTCCAAGCAGTAAATAGAGGTGCGCAGACGCATTGTATCCATAACGGTTAGCCTCGTAGCGCTGGCAAGCATCGTCTTTGCCGGTAGTAATGGTATGCCCCAACTTCCAACGCATGAACCACAATCGAAGGAGCGTACATCATCCGCTTCGCGTGACAACAACGACTCGCAACCGAAAAAGAGCGAGAAGTTTGTCGACATGAAGTCGGATGGTGGTCGGCAGACCGAACATCGAGGCAAAAAGATTCTGATTGCCGTCGGCAACTTCGCTGCACACCATAACGGAACAGTCATCACGTGTGATAGTACGGTACGCTACTCAGACAGCCAAATCGAGTGTTTCGGCAACGTGCTAATCAACAAGGGCACAACCTATATATACGGCGACCGTGCGGAGTACGATGGCGAGAGAAACGAGGCGCGCGTATATTCGAATATCGTAAAGGTGGTCGATAAGAGCACGACGCTCTATACCTACAACTTCCTCTTCAACACCAAGACCAACATCGGCACATTCTCGGGTGGTGGTGTGGTTGTCGATGAGGATAGCCAACTCGAAGCCGAGTATGGATACTACTACGCAGACACGAAGGAGATTATCTGCGTCGATCGAGTACAGATGCGCAATGAGACCTACGAAATGAAGGGCGACTCGGTAATCTACAACACGGAACTCAATCAGGCGAAATTCTTCACCAATACAAATATTTGGAAGCCGGAAGAGAATGAATATCTCTATGCCGATTGTGGCTCGTTCGACCGCAACGGCGAACACTATTCGCTGACACTCAACGGATATATCCTCACCGAGGAGCAGGAGGTATGGAGCGACACGCTCGACTACTACGGCGAGCGCGGATATGCCCGACTGAAAAGCAACATACAGATTGACGATACGGAGCAGAAGATGCTCATCTTCGGCGATTGGGGCGAATATTGGCGCGAGCCGGGCGATGCGTTCCTTACACGCAATCCATCAATGATAAGTTACGATACGGAGCAGAGCGATTCGGTATTCATTCGCTCCGATTCGATGTACCTCTACACCAAAGACCCCGTAGCCGAGCGTATCGAGCGCCAAAGACTCGACTCGATAAACAAAGCACAAGAGAAGATGCGTGCCGATTCGATTGCTCGCGCCGACTCTGTTGCCAAAGTATTGGCTGTGCAAGCCGAGGAACAAAAGCGCGAAGAGATGAAGCGTGCAAGCGAGAAGTTAATATCGGGCGGTAAAAAATCCAAGCAGGAGACGAAGCAGAGTGCAAAGCAAAAAGAGGAGCAAAGCGCACAAACAGATGTTGCCCCAAGCGACGCAGAACCAAACGCTAAGTCAAATATGCCGTTGAACGCCAAATCGGCCGAGGAGCGACGAACTGCACTACGCAATAAGGCAAACGCAGTAAATAACGCCGTAAAGCAGACCATCGACCAGCAACGCGAGGGCGAAGCAACGACAATTGCTCCACCGACACAACAGCCGAGCAGCGAAAATGCCGAACAACCGACACAACTAACAGCATCGACAGAGACGGCACAAGCGGATTCACCGGCAAGCGCCTTGGACTCGACTCGTGTCGATTCCGTAAAGGTCGATTCACTTGCCGCCGATTCGCTCGCAAATCCGGCTGACACGCTGACCAAAAAAGAGAAGAAGGCGATTATCAAGGCCGAAAAGAGATACATCGCCGACTCGATACGCAAAATCAAGCAGGATTCGCTCAATGCGAAACTCGACCGCATTGCCGATCGTCGTCAGGCAAAACGTACGGCATACTATCGCAAATTGGAGCGCATAGACTCGTTGATGAGAGTCAAGGCTCAGGAACGCGCCGACAAGAAGTTGCGCCGACGTGTGTTGCGATTGGAGAAGAGAGGCATAACGATTAAGCCGGTCGATGCGTCGGTATGGCGCGAGATTGACTCGCTCATAGCCGCCGACTCGATACCGGCCGACTCGCTGCTACGACGTATGTTAGACTCACTCATACACGTTATCTACAAAAAGGATACGGTTGGCGTCGCCCAAGAGCCGACCGATACCATAGAGGTCGATTCAACCTATCGCCTCATATTGGCATTCCGCAACGTGAAGATGTTCCGCAGCGATGCACAAATGGTATGCGACTCGCTCTCCACATCGACACAGGACTCGGTCATCAATCTCTACATCGCACCTGTTCTATGGAACGAGGATAATCAGATAACGTCCGAAGTGATGCACATCCACACATCGAACAGCCAAATCACCCACGCCAATTTCGAGGGTAAACCGATGATGGTATCCGAGGTTGATACGGCACACTACAACCAGGTTACGGGTAAAACGATGACCTCGCACTTCCGCAACAATCAGATTTACCGCAACGATGTGGATGGTAACGTGCAGACTATATACTACATGCAAGAGAACGAAAATTCGCCAGATATAACAATGATGGCATACATCGAGAGCGGCGACATGTCGTCGTACATCGAAAATAGTCAGTTGGTCGGCATCACGTATCGCGTAAATCCAACATACACGTTCTACCCAATGGATAAGATTCCGGAGACGCGCTCGCAGAAACTCGACGGCTTCAAGTGGGAAATCAACCGTCGTCCGTCGCGCGACAGCGTATTCAACCGCACCATTCGTCCATCGCTACGCGAGGAGAAGGGCACACTCGAAAAGCCACACTTCCCGATTGCAAGCGCAATGGAGCGTCGCAAGGAGCGACTCATAAAATTGAAGTCATGGAGCGACCGAACCGATACACTCTCGGTCGAGACGCTCGAATGGGTGGAGTCAGTGTCATCGGTATTTTAGTGACAGAATTGGTCGGGAGCAAAAAAAACACCGCGACCAACACATATAAATAGAGTATAAACAGAGAAAAAAAGATAAAAGAGATGGCAGAAGAGAAAAAGGTGCTCGGTTTTGAGACTCGTCAAATTCACGGTGGATACCATGTGGATTCAACCGGTTCGCGCGGTATAGCAATATACCCTACTGCGGCATACCATTTCCGCTCGTGTGACCACGCAGCAGGATTGTTCGAACTCTCCCAGCCGGGAAACATCTATACCCGCCTACACAATCCGACGACAGCCGCTTACGAAGAGCGCATCGCATCGCTCTACGGTGCAGTTGGTGCATTGGCCGTAGCTTCGGGTATGTCGGCCATATTCCTCACCGTATCCTCGTTGGCAGAGGCGGGCGACAACATCGTCGCAGCTCCGTTCCTCTACGGCGGAACGTACAACCAATTCCGCATATCGTTACGTAAGCTCGGTATCGAGGTACGCATAGCAAAGGGTGATAGCGTGGAGGATTTCGAATCGCTCATCGACGAGCGTACAAAGATGATATATGTCGAGAGTATGGGCAACCCAACGTGCGACGTGCTGGATTTGGAGGCAATCGGAGCGTTGGCAAAGCATTGCGACGTACCGTTTGTCGTGGACAACACGTTCGGTGCTGCGGGATATTTGTGCAACCCATTCGACTGGGGCGCAAATATCGTGGTCGATTCGGCAACGAAGTGGATTAACGGTCACGGTACAGCCATGGGTGGCATTATCGTCGATGGCGGTAACTACGATTGGGGCAATGGCAAATTCCCACAAATTGACGGCCCATCGGAGGGCTATCACGGACTGAATCTCTACAAGACTTTCGGCAAGCAGGCATTCATCGTCAAGTGCCGTGTCGATGGTTTGCGCGATTTCGGCTGCTGTCCATCATCATTCGACTCGTACCTGATGCTTATCGGTTTGGAGACGCTCTCACTACGCGTAAAACACGAGGTGGAGTCGTGTCGCCGTTTGGCAGAGTACTGCCGCAACCATCCGAAGGTCGCAAAGGTAAGTTATGTCGGCTTTGAGGACCATCCGGGCTACAAGAACGCACAGAAATACTATCGTTTCGGAGCTTCGGCCGTAATGAATATCGAATTACGTGGCACGTTGGAGAGTACGGTGAAGTTTGTCGAAGCGTTACAACTGATGGGCAATATGACCATGATTGGCGACTCTATAAGCGTTGTAACCCACCCTGCATCAACCACACACAAGCAGTTGAGCGAGGCAGATTTGAAAGCCGCAGGTGTTACGCCTACGTTGCTGCGTCTGTCGCTCGGATTGGAGGATGTAGAGGATATAATCGCCGACTTTGAACAAGCATTTACACACATCGGCTAATGGCTCAAATATACAAATACGCACAGGAGTTTCGCCTCGAAAGCGGTGAAGTGTTGCCGTCACTCGAAATCGCATACGACACGTATGGCGAGATGAATGCCGAACGCAACAACATCATCTGGGTATGCCACGCACTGACAGCAAACTCGGACGTAGCCGATTGGTGGCCACACACCGTGGAGGAGGGTTGTTTCCTCGATCCGACAAAATATTTTACGGTATGCGCCAATTTTCTCGGCTCTCACTACGGCACGACCGGCCCACTATCTATAAATCCGGCGACCGGCGAGCCGTGGTACGGAGACTTTCCGCGCATTACGGTACGCGATATGGTGCGTGTGCATCAACTGCTCGCCGAGCACTTGGGCATACGACGCGTAAAACTACTCATCGGCAGCTCTATCGGTGGTTTTCAGTGCCTCGAATGGAGCATTATGCAACCTGATTTTGCCGAGCGTGCAGCGTTTATCGCAACGGCTCCACGTACCAATCCGTGGGCTTCGGCATTCAACGAATCGCAACGTATGGCAATCGAAGGCGACCCAACATTCGGCAAGCGCTCTCCAAAGGCAGGTCTAAACGGAATGGCGGTTGCTCGCAGCATCGCACTGCTCAGCTATCGAGGGGGAAAGGCATATAACATCTCGCAGGAGGACATCACACCGGACGAATCGTCGTTCGAGCGTCGCGTGCTGACCTATCAGCGTTATCAGGGCGAGAAGCTACGTCGCCGATTCAATGCCTACTCCTACTACCTGCTATCACAGGCCGTAGATTCGCATAATCTCGCACGCGAGCGAGGTACAATGGAGGAGGTTTTGTCAAGCATAAAGGCTAAATCGCTTGTCGTAGCGATAACCTCCGACATACTCTTCACACCGGAGGATCACACACCGCTTATCGAAAATATTCCGGATGTAGAGTTTCATACCATCGACTCTATTTTCGGTCACGACGGCTTCTTGGTTGAACACGCACTCTTGAATCGAATCATCCTGGAATTTATGGACAAAAATTAAACTATATATGAATACCAAAAAGTTACAAATCGGTCTTTTCGGTTTCGGAACTGTCGGCAAAGGTCTTTACGACGTTTTGAAACGCATCGAATCATCAAACGTCGAGATTCGCAGAATCTGCGTACGCGACATCAACAAACCCCGCTCGGTAGAGGCAAAATTCACCGACAATCCTGACGAAATCTTCTCCGACCCGGAGATTAATTTCGTTGTCGAGCTCATCGACGATGCCGATGCAGCATATACCATCGTAAAGCGTGCGCTGATGAAGCGTCTGCCGGTGGTATCGGGCAACAAAAAGATGCTCGCCCGCCATATCGAGGAGCTTATCGATTTACAGCAGCAGTACAATACCGCCCTGCTCTACGACGCTTCGGCCTGTGGTTCGATTCCGGTGATTCGCAACCTCGAAGAGTACTACGACAACGACCTGCTTACATCGGTCAAGGGTATTTTGAACGGCTCGTCGAATTTCATTCTATCGAAGATTTTCAACGAGAAGATGTCCTACCCGGCAGCACTGAAACTCGCACAAGACTTAGGCTTTGCCGAGAGCAACCCGTCGCTCGATATCGACGGTTGGGACTCGCTCTTCAAACTCATCATCATCACCGTTCATGCATTCGGTCTGTACGTTGCTCCGGAGCAGATTTTCACCTACGGCATCTCGAATATGAACGACGACGATATCCGATTCGCAACCGAGAAAGAGCGTCGTTTCAAGTTGATTGGTCACGTCGAAAAAATCGAGGGCAACCGCCTAATTATGAGCGTCATGCCTCAACTTCTTTCGCGCGATAAGTATATTTACAGCGTCGAAGACGAGTTCAATGGCGTAGTTATCAAAGGTCTGTTCTACGACAAGCAGTTTATGTTCGGTCGTGGTGCAGGAGGCTACCCTACCGGCTCGGCCGTATTGAGCGACATCACAGCATGTCTGTACAACTACAAATACGAGTACAAAAAGCGCAATAATTCGCAACTTCCAACCTATACGACCGACCACTCGTTCCGCGTATATTACCGCTATACGGATGCCGAGGATTTAGCACTCATCCACTTCGATTCGATAAGCGAAAACTATATCTCGGACGGCAACAAGTATGTTGTTGGCCACGTTTCGCTCGGCGAACTTCACCGCGTACAGGATGAATTGCGCCGTCGCAACGTGTTTATCGCCGCATATCCACGCGATTAACAACACCTCTCAATAAGCGTCAAAGAGAGCAGGGGTTTCGGCCAATCTGCTCTCTTTCATTTTTTTTGAAACAACAAAACGAGTGGTGATACATATTTCTTAAAATATTTGAATATCTCGCACAAATAAAGTATCTTTGCATCATCCTTTCAAGAATGGATTGGATAGGTTAAACAGAGCAATATTATAATTATCGAAAGATTTATGGAGTGGTTGGTTAATCTCTTTACATCGAACAGCATTGCAAACGCCGTACTGATTATCGGACTGACGATTGCCATCGGTCTGCTTTTGAGCCGCATCAAATTCGGCAGCGTATCGCTCGGCATCACGTGGGTGCTCTTTGCAGGTATCGTTTTGTCGCATTTCGGATTGGTCATCGACCCTCGAATTTGCGACTTCGTAAAAGAGTTCGGTCTGATTCTGTTCGTCTATTCCATCGGTTTGCAGGTTGGTCCTGGTTTCTTCTCCTCACTGCGTGAAGGAGGCGTAAAACTCAACCTTTTGGCCGTCACCATCATTCTGCTCGGTTGTATTACCGCCTTCGGAATACATCTGCTAACGGGCGAAGACCTGACCACAATGGTCGGCGTTTTGTCAGGAGCCGTAACCAATACCCCAGGACTCGGTGCTGCACAGCAAACCATCTCCGACGTAACAGGCGAGAACAACAATATGCTCGCTGCGGCTTATGCCGTCGCATATCCGCTCGGCGTAGTGGGTATCATACTCTCTATGATTGCCGTACGTTACTTGTTCCGCATCAAAATCGAGCGTGAGCAAGCAATCACCAACGACAGCAATGCTCCTCATACGGTGCATATCGACTTGCGCGTAAGCAACCACGGTATCGTGGGCAAGAGCATTGAAGAGGTATCACACATCGCTCGAACGAAGTTTGTCGTATCGCGAATGATTCGCGATGAGCAACAGCAAATCGTAGCCGGCGAAACCATACTCAAAGACAACGATATTTTGCGTGTAGTCGCCAGTAGCGAGGATGTAGAATTACTGCAATCGCTCATCGGCGAGAGCATCAAAATCGACGAAAAGGAGTGGAAAGCGACCACCTCGAATCTCGAAAAACGCCGCATCGTCGTTACCAAGCCACAACTTAACGGCAAGCATATCTCCGATCTGCACATACGCGCCAATTACAACGTAACCATCACGCGCGTCGTACGTGCAGGTATCGAACTCGTCGCGACATATGAGTTGCGTCTGCAATTGGGCGATGTGGTGGTGGTTGTAGGTCGTAAGCAGGATTTGGACGAAGTAGCAGCCATCCTCGGCAACTCGGTACGCCGTCTCGATCACCCGAATCTTCTACCTATATTTATCGGTATATTTTTCGGCGTACTACTCGGCTCGATTCCGATTATGTTCCCGGGTATTCCGCAGCCGATTAAACTCGGTTTGGCAGGAGGTCCGCTCATCGTCGCAATTCTCGTGGCGAGATATGGTCCAAACTATAAACTCGTCACCTTCACAACAAACTCGGCAAATATGATGATTCGCGAAATCGGCATCTCGCTCTTCCTTGCAGCCGTCGGACTGAGTGCCGGCGAGTCATTTGTGAGCTCGATATGCGATGGTGGATATTGGTGGATACTCTATGGTGTGGTAATTACCATTCTGCCACTACTCATAACGGGTATAATCGCCCGCAAAGCGATGAAGATGGACTACTTTTCGATTATGGGACTTATGTCTGGTGCAATGACCGACCCACCGGCTTTGGCATACGCCAATACGGTAGCCACCAACGACCGCGCATCGGTAGCATACGCCAGCGTCTATCCTCTGACGATGTTCCTACGCATCTTCACGGCACAAATTTTGGTGCTTATCGCCTTGTCGTAACATAAGTATCAATATACCACAAATCAAACGACGCACGCCATATGGCATGCGTCGTTTGATTTTAGCACAATAGGATTATCCCTTTACTCGCACGCTTTGAGCGACATGTCGAGCGAACGAATTTGGTGGGTCAGGGCGCCTACCGAAATATAATCAACTCCCGTCATAGCGTAATCGCGCAGCGTTTCAAGCGTAATACCGCCACTCGACTCGGTCTGGCAACGACCTGCTACCTTTGCAACAGCCTCGCGCGTAAGTTCAGGCGAAAAGTTATCAAACATGATCCGATCGACTCCTCCGGCTGCAAACACCTCGTCGATATCCTCTAACGTACGCACCTCGCATTCAATCGGAATATTCTTACCCTTAGTTTTCAAATACTCTTTGGCTCCGAGCACCGCCTGACGCACTCCGCCGGCAAAGTCGATATGGTTATCTTTGAGCAGAATCATATCGAATAGACCGATACGATGGTTTTCGCCACCGCCAATCTTAACGGCCATCTTATCCAATACACGCATACCAGGCGTAGTCTTGCGTGTATCGAGCACCTTCGTATGCAAGTCGGCAATACGATCGGCATATACTGCCGTCTGGGTAGCTACGCCACTCATTCGCTGCATGACATTAAGCAGAATGCGCTCTGCCTGCAAAAGCGACTGCAAACGACCCTCGACGTAGAATGCCACGTCGCCCGGCTTAACACGCGTACCATCCGTGAGCAGCACGTCCATCTTCATCTGTGGATCTAGACGCTCCAAAATCAGTTGGGCCACCTCCACGCCCGCAAGAATACCCTCTTGCTTACAAAGCAGACGCATACGACCGCGCTCTTCGGCCGGAATGCAACAGAGCGACGTATGGTCGCCATCGCCCAAATCCTCTTTAATGGCGAGTTCTATCAACTCGTCAACATATGGTTTGTATTCGGCTTTCATATCTATATATTATTTGGGGGATTATTTACATATCCATTTTTACAGAACCGAGCATAACTTTATAGGTCATTCCGCCCATCTCCATATCGAACGACAGGGACATCATACCATCGTCAAATTGGCCCTTTACGTTATCCATTGCATACGAGGCCATCGGATTGCCATTACCATCGATAGGAATAATCGTCTCAACATCAACAAAACGCGTTGTCAGCTCATCCTTCGTATAGAATGGCACGTTGATCAGAGTGAAGTTCACATCCGGCATCATCGGATTGAAACGTATTGAGTTCAGATTCATGGTAAGCAATGTACTCGATGCGAGCAACTGCTCAACCTCGATGGTTGCTTCATCTACAAACGGAGCCATACCACCCGTAGTTTGCGCCTCGACCTTATAGTTCTTGCTCCAATACGCCGGTTTCTCATCGTTCTCATCCAAACGGAAAGCTGCATGATAAATTTGGCCACCGAAGTTAACATCGAAATCGATATTGATAGTACGATCGCCGATATAGGCCGTAAAATTGTGCATCGTATAGTCCTCGCGCGGAACTTCGCCAACGTACGGCACAACCGATTTATAGCTAATCTTATAGTAGCCGAGCAGCGGGTCATTCTCGTCATCCGACGTATATATCGAGAATGCAAGATTTTTGAGCGTCATATTCACATCGGGCATCATCGCGACAAATTTCACATTGTTAAGATCGATATCGACCTCTGGCAATGTAAGCTTCTGCTGAATGATGCGAATCATCGCCGCATCCTCGTATGACGCCTGTGTAGCAGTATTAATGGTGGTCATCATACCTGCAAACTCACTGACATAGGATTCATCCTTGTGAATCTTGTTAAAACACGACACCGAAACGAGAACCGTCACGGCAAGAATCAAAAATTTCTTCATACACTTCATATTTTTTTCGTTCGTTTTTATTGCCTAAAAATTCAACATCACTCGCACACCGTAACTACGAGGTTTTCCTCGTTGCAGAAAGCGGTTACCCATCGACTCGAAGTAGAATACACTGTAAGGTGTTCCCACCGCATTACGCACCCATACATCCACACCCCAACGTCGATGCTCGAATCGCACCGAGCCATCAACCAACGCATAGAATGGTTGTCGCAGCGTATTGGCCTCGTTCCAATATATCGGACCTGCGGCCGTCGTTCCCACTCCGAGAACGATTCGCTCCATCCATCGCAGTTGCAACGGAATCTCGTATGTCAAGCGTGCCGAAAGCGTATGCTCCGGAGCATATGGAATACGGTTACCGGCGTAGTCATTCTCGCCATCGACAAACTTACGAAAACGAGCGTTCGTATAGCCATACGAGCCATTCAACGTAAGGAAGTCGTGCAACTGCACCGCAAACGACACTTCTGCACCAAAACTGCGTGTGCGGCCGGCATTAGTCATCATTCGGCCCGTTGTCTGACCTTCCGGAAAGACGGTCAGCTGTTGGTCGAAGCACTCTATGTGGAATAACGCTAAATCGGCGGTAAATCGTGCATCGCGCGTCGAAAAATGGCCACCCAACTCGAAATTCCAACTCTTCTCCGGACGATATGTGATAATATCTGCAACATCCAAATCGGCGCTGAGTCCCATAAAGTTCTTAACTCTGCGCTGCAACACCTCCGAGAACATCTGCGTATTGAAACCACCCGCTTTGTAACCCTTTGCCACCGAAAGATACAACTTATTTCGTTTCGCTGCACCCAAATCGACCGAAATTGCCAATCGTGGCAAAAATTCAATGAAGGTTTGCGATAGAATATCGCTATCGTCTATCTTCATCCGCACCTCGTACGGATTACCGCCACCAGATGGAAATGCCGTATAGGCGCTATCGACACTATTGTGGTAGCGCATCTGCACCGTCTCGCCATCCAAACGCAGTCCGAGCGTAAAGAGCCACGCACCGGCACGCAACGACGATTGATGATAGAGTGCCCAGCCGAGCGTATGCGTCACAAAATCGCTACCGAGCCACAAGTGGTCACCACCCGTACCATCCGCCAAACCCCAACGATACTCGCCGTTATAGCCGCTATGCTGATTGATGTTTGCCAAAATAAGGCGATCGATACCATCTGGCAAAAAATTGACCGGAGCCGACATTTGCTGACTTTTATAAAAACCAAATGCACCACACATCCATTGGTAACGCGACGCACTCTTCGAGCGAACGACCACATCCTCCGTCACATCGTGCTGACGGCGTGCCTGCTGCAAAGTAAAGTACGAGAGTGGCAGAAAATCCTGATCGAGCCGCATATCATCGTCGAGAAACTGATAGCTCGTAATGCTCGCGAGCGACACCCGAGGCCAATCGTAACGAATCGTCAGTCCGTCACTCACACCCAAACGAGCATACGACGCATCGTCATTATAGCAAATCTTACCCAACAAGTCGGCATGCTGTTCCTCGCCTGACGCCACACCCGCATACTCGTAAGGGTAGCCACCCTGTCGCAGCGCAGTGAGTGACAATACATTGTCGATAGCCAGCGCACCACGACGATACTGAAACTTCATTCGCACATCGCCACTATTCTCCTTATCGCACAAACTGCCATCGTACATATTCCGAAAATAGCCGTCACAGTGAGCAAATTGTGCAGCAACCGAGATGCCGAAGCGATCGAAGAATTTATTATAGACCGACGCTCCGATGCGATACGAATTACGCGAGCCGTAGTCGGCATTGACCCTTATTCCCTGATATTTCAGTGGAGAAAGCGTATAGATATTCACCACACCACACATCGTATTACGACCATAGAGCGTTGATTGCGGACCGCGCAAAATCTCTATGCGCTCGATATCGGGCAGCATCGTGTCATACATATTTTTATCAGCAATCGGCACATTATCGACCGTCATGCCCACAACCGGTTGGTCGATACGCGTACCCAAACCACGAACATATATCGACGAAGTCATACGCGAGCCGTAGTCGGGCATAAAGAAGTTGGGGGCCGACGTAACCACATCCTTCACCCCCTTAATACCCTCGCGGTCGATACGTTTTGCATCCAGAAGCGTTGCAGAAAGCGGCTCCTCACTCAGGTCGAACGTCTGCTTAACCGACGAGACCGTCACTGCATCGACACTCACCAGCGTATCGACATTCAGGATTGCAGGCGCGCCCTCTCCATCCGACACACGATGTGCCGAAGCGTTAAGCACGACGGCAACCACTGCCGCCACAGACAGCATATATGACACAAATCTTGACATATCGGCGCAAAGATACTAAATAAAACGGACATTTCAACCTTTTAAGGTTGAATACCCGTTAAACGTCACAAATGCGACCATTTACAATGCATAGTTGCCTACGCTGATTCTACTCGACGAACACAATCTTACTCTCGTCACGTGGCTTCATATCTGGCTGCTCGTCAGCATAACCAACCGCCAAAGCATACTGCAAAACGTAACCCTCCGGCAGTGCAAGCGATGCGAGAAACTCGGCACCCTGCTCCGAATTGAGGAACGAAATCGGCATTCCAAGGCAGCACGTACCCAAGCCGAGTTCGTGAGCCGCGAGCATCATATTCTCGCCCATCAAACCGCTATTCACACCCGAATAGTTGCTCGGCAGAGCTGCAACGAAGATAACGGCAGCCGCATTACGGAACATATTACGGAAGTCCGGCTTCAAGAGATAGTCACCCGTAGGCGTACCCTCAATGGTCGGAACGTATGCCGCCGTACAACGATCAATCCACTCTTTCGAATCGACGATGCGCACCGCCCACTCTTGCTTATTCATCGCATTAGGAGCGACAATACCGCAACGTGCAATCTCGGCAAGTTTCTCTCGCTCGACCGGCTGGTCCTTATATTGACGGATGCTGCGACGAGCCATAATGGTTTCGATTGCGCTCGGCTTCTGGGATTGCTCTGCGCTATTCTTGCCCGTAAAATAGAGCCACGCGAACAGGGAGGTGGTTACGGCAAGTGTCACAATAAGAATACTTTTCATGTGTTATAAATGTTAGGTTAAACAAATGTCTGCCAACTATTTTTCGCCGTTTTACATGCGACGCAACTCCACAAACGAAAACGGATATTCAAACTCTTCGCCACGCTCGAAACGCTCCCTCGAACACTCGTACCACTGCGTCTCATCGATTGCAGGAAAGGACGTATCGCCCTCGTATGAGTGATGCACAACGGTAAGCAGGAGGCGGTCGGCAAACGGCAATGCCTGTCGATAGATTTGCGCTCCGCCAATAACGAAAATCTCCTCCTCGTCATCAAACATCGCAAAAGCCTCTTCGAGCGAATGAGCCATACGACAACCCTCGATTTGCAAATCACTGCGCGTGATGACCACATTCGTACGCTTTGGCAACGGACGACCTATTGATTCGTATGTTTTACGACCCATCACTACCGGATGACCCGAAGTAATGGTACGAAAACGCACCATATCTTCGCGGATATGCCACAACAGCGAATTATTATCACCAATCATGCCGTTTTCGGCTACTGCTACAATAATGGTTATCATACGCTTACAGACTATGATTTAGAACGACATCGGAGCTTTTATTGCCGGATATGGGTCGTAATCTTCGAGTGTAAAATCCTCGTAACGGAAGTCGAAAATCGAACGCACCGCAGGATTCAGTCGCATCTTCGGCAACTGACGCGGCGTGCGCGAAAGTTGTTCGCGTACCTGCTCGAAATGGTTGAGATACAAATGCGTATCGCCTGTCGTATGAACAAAATCGCCCGGCTCTAAATCACACACCTGCGCGAGCATCATCGTCAGCAGAGCATACGATGCGATATTGAACGGAACACCGAGGAACGTATCGGCACTTCGTTGATAGAGCTGGCACGAGAGACGGCCATCCGCCACATAGAATTGGAAGAGCACATGGCATGGCGGCAACGCCATACCCTCGATATCTGCCACGTTCCACGCCGAGACAATCATTCGACGCGACTCCGGATTACGACGCAACGTATCTACGAGGTCGGCTATCTGGTCGATACTCTCACCATTAGGTCTGCCCCACGAACGCCACTGATAGCCGTAAACGTGGTTCAAATCACCAAAGCGGTAGCCATCAATCGGCGAATCAATACCCTGTTGCGCGGCAGCAAGGAACGTATCCATATCGACCGGCAGGACACCGTTGCGGGCACAAAGTTCATTATAGTAGCGATATGCGTCGTTATCCCAAATATGCACACCATTATCAACCAGATACTTAATGTTGGTATCGCCCTTCAAGAACCAAAGCAGTTCGTGAATGATACCCTTCAAAAAGACCTTCTTCGTGGTGAGCAACGGAAAACCTTTGCTCAAATCGAAGCGCATCTGATGGCCAAACACACTCTTCGTTCCTGTTCCGGTACGATCGCCACGCACAACGCCCTCGCTATCGATACGGCGTAATAAATCGAGATATTGTTGCATATTCTAATCGAGTATTTGCTGTGTTATATTGCCCTCGCCATCCATCACAAGCACATTCGGAACAGAGTGCCAATCGCCCATAAACCAAATCGGTTTAAGGCTCTGTTCATGATGCATAATGTGCATGTGGCCGAAGATGAAACCGTCGATTTCGGGGTGCGATGCGGCATATCGGTCGGCATATTCGATGAGTGGTTGCAGGAACTTAACATCACGCTCCTCACCATGCGACTTACGCGACGAGCCACTCCACCACTGCCCGAAACGGATAAAGAGGTCGGGGTGTATCAACCATGAAAATATTACTCGCAACACACGCGAGCGGAAACACGTATTCATCAGGCGCAAAAACGGCTGTCCCTTGATATTCATATTATCGCCGTGAGCCACAAAGAGCGTCTTACCTGCGAGCGAGAGCGTCTGCGGAGTAGTATGCACCTCCAAGCCACACTCCTCATGCAGATAATCCCCAACCCACATATCGTGGTTACCCGTCAAAAAGAGGATACGGATACCCTTATCGGTCATCTCCGCCAACTTGCCCAACACGCGCACAAAACCCTTCGGCACCACCCGTCCGTACTCAAACCAAAAGTCGAACACGTCGCCATCCAGCACCACCACTTCTGCCGTCGATTCAATCTCGTCGAGCCAGCGCAGGAAACGACGCTCCGCACGACGAGCCGCATTGCGGTCGCCTGCTCCAAGATGTATGTCCGATACAAAGTAGTACACGTTTCGTTGAATTAGCAGATTTTCCGGCTTATAGTATTACTGTGCTACGCACCCTCGCTACAAAATCTCTTCAAGACGCTTTTCGAGCGTCGTGCTATACAAGTCGCGACCGATAATCGTACCATCGCGGTCAATCAGATAGTTGGCCGGCAGACGGTGAACATTATAAAGACCGAGTATCGGCGAAGCGTTACCCTTGAAGTCGCAAACCGACGTCCACGGCAGACGCTGCTCCTGTACGGCACGAATCCACGCCGCCTTCGAGGTGTCGGCCGACACTTGATAGATGCGGAAGCCCTTATCCTCATATTTGCTGTAAATCTCCTTCAAATCGGCGTTCAGTGCATTGCTATTGCCCAATTCGGCACTCCAAAAATCGACCAACACCACATTGCCTTCGAGCGACGAAAGACGCACCTTGTTGCCATACATATCATCCGCCTCGATATCCGGATAATTGCGCTCTTCGATGCTCTGCAACAGCGATGCTTGCGCCTCCATACGCGCCACATCGTTACGCAACGAAAGCAGCAGCGGCGACTCCGGATAACTCTCTGCAACAGCATCTGCCACCGTACGGAAATAGATGATGTCGCTATCGGCATTGACCAAGTAACGCTCGCCCTCCAAACGCTGATAGAGCGCATAGATGGCAGCAATACTACTCTTATTGGTAATGATAAAGGTGATTTGCTTGCGTTTCACATCACGATAGAGGGCATTGTAACTTTGTGCTATCTCGGCACGCGCCGACTCCTCGGCATGTGCATACTCGTTCATCGTACGCGTTAGGGCCATTGCTCCCGCAATGTATTCGTTATTAAACTCACGCAGAAGTTCCGACTCGGCAGAACCACTGACCGTATAGTTTTTCAACACACTACCGAGCGAACCAACCGTAACATCCTCACCACCCGAAACAAGCAACGGAATGCGCTCGTTGTTATAAACTACGTTATAGAGAGTCGGGGTCGAAGGTACGCCGTTCACCGAGAAGGCATACGTGCCATCGGAGGCGAGCGCAACCGAATCGATTATGGTCTGACCGGAGACGGACATCTGCTCCAAATAGACGGTTTGAGCATTGAGGCCCAAGAATTTACCCGATATACGAACCTTCGACGAAGTACAGCTGCAAAGCATTGCAGCGGCGATGATAATTGACAAAAAGCAGTTCTTCATACTATTCACTTAACGGAAATAATGAGTAAAGATAGTAATTTTTTCCGTAAAACGTATTTTTACTTTTGGGTATTGTGTCTTTGATTGTTTTTGGCTCGATTTTTCATCTGCATCGTACGAGCGTTTTTGCCGCCCTTTTGCGGATGTTGCGCCTGACGCTTGCCGCCCTTCTGCGGATGTTGTTGCGGATGGGTCTGTTTGTAGTCGTTTCGGATATTATTCAGAGCAACTTCATCGAGTCGGATGCCGTTATCGGCCATCTGTTTTATATCTTTTATGATAATTTCGTTATTGGGGTGTTCGTGGTTATACTCGAAACTCTTGGCACGCATAAAACGAGCGATGTTATCGACCGCTCGCTCGGTCGAATATTCACCGCCCTCTTCGGCTATTTGCTTCAACATACGCGCTACATATTTACCATAGTGCTTAAAGACAATGCGACTCTGCGGATATGGGAGCGGACGAGGTTTGACCATAACATCCTGACGTGTCGGAACAGCATACGGGCTATCAACATCCAACTGAAAATCAGACATTATAAATAAATGGTCCCACAATTTATGGGCAAAGTCTGCCGTATCACGTAGCAACGGGTTCAAATTACCCATTACGGCAATGACGGCTTTCGCCTGGCGGGTACGTTCCGCGCGGTCCTCGATTTCGAGCAGGGAATCGACCATTTCGTGAATATGTCTGCCGTATTCGGGCAGATACAATTTGCGACGAGTGTAGTTGTAATTCTTTTTCATACGTTAAATGATTGCCTCGCTGATATATCGTTCGGCTCGAACGATACGCTGTACGACCTTCGGCAATACCTCTTTCGGGGTCTTTTTTTCGATACGTTCACACCGCATTGGCGGAGCGAACAAATAGTTGTTTACAGAAGTAAAATATTAACTTTGATGCAAAAGTACATAAATTTTTTAACTTGACGAAAATATGGCAAAAGTTTTAGTATTGGAGCAATCAAAAAGTGTGCGAAACAATCTGCGGGAGAGATTGGAATTTGAGGGTTACTCGACAGAAGGAGCCGATGGTGCGGAGAGTGCGGCAGGTCTGTGCAGCCGAGTACCCTTCGATATAATCCTCACCGACGACGTGCGGGCAGTTCCCGACGCCGACACTCCGTTTATTGTCATATCCTCGACCGGCACCATCGACTCGGCCATCGAGGCAATTCGTAGCGGAGCCGCCGACTTTCTCACCAAACCGATAGATATGAACCGACTTCTCTCCGCACTACGACGCATTATCACCACGAACGCCGAGACGGCAGAGAGTGGCAATCGTGCAGAGAGCATGCCCCACAGAGCCACAACACGCGCAAAACGCACCACCTCGCCACAGACAGACATCGAGCCAATAGTCGGTGCTTCGGAGGAGATTTCACACGTGCGCGAACTTATCGAGAAGGTGGCGCCCTCGGAAGCTCGCGTACTTATTACGGGTGAGAACGGGACAGGTAAAGAGCTGGTTGCGCGATGGTTGCACGCCAAGAGCCGACGCGCTGCCGCACCATTTGTCGAGGTAAATTGTGCAGCCATTCCGTCGGAACTCATCGAGAGCGAACTCTTCGGCCACGAGCGAGGTGCCTTCACCTCGGCAGTCAAGCAACGCAAAGGAAAGTTCGAGCAAGCCGACAGCGGAACGCTCTTTATGGACGAAATCGGTGACATGTCGCTATCGGCACAAGCAAAGGTATTACGCGCCTTGCAGGAGCATAAAATTTCACGCGTCGGTAGCGACCGCGACATAGAGGTTGATGTGCGCGTAATTGCCGCAACGAACAAAAATCTTCCCGAGGAGATTGCCAAAGGCAACTTCCGTGAGGATTTATATCATCGTATCGGGGTTATCATCATCAAGGTTCCGCCTTTGCGGACACGACGTGGCGATGTTCCGGTGCTTATCAACCACTTCATCGGACGTATCTGCGAGGAGCACAACATTCCGCGCAAGCCAATCGAAGCCGAGGCCGTCGAACAACTCTCGAAGATGCGTTGGAGCGGTAACATCCGTGAACTGCGCAACGTCATCGAGCGACTGATTATCCTCAGTGGCGAACGCATCACGCTCGGTGATATAAGAATGTATTGCTAATACACGATGGCAGAAAAGACCTCATCAACGGTGTCGGCAATTACACCGGCACCGTTTTCGCTCAACTCTTCGCGCGAACGGAAGCCCCACGAAACACCGATTGAGCGCGCACCCGCAGCATGAGCCGTTTGCATATCTACCCCCGAATCACCCACCATCCAGCACTGCGAAGCATCACCCCCACACTCTGCGATAATCGTCTGCAACAAAGCCGCATCCGGTTTCAACGGAAATCCCTCGCGGTTGCCATAAACTGCAACAAAAGGCACATCAGGAAAGAATCGTTCGATAAGCCGTTTTGTACCCGCATCGAACTTATTAGATGCGACAGCAAGCATCACGCCTGCCGCAGAAAGACGACGCAACAGAGCATGAACACCCTCGTACGGATGGGTATGAATATCTATATGATCGAAATAATATTCTAGAAAATCGCGACGCGCTGCGGCAATATACTCCGCCGTACGCAATCCCTCCGGTATAGCACGTTCGACCAAGCGCGTTATGCCGTTGCCAACAAAACCACAATACTCCTCGTAAGTGTGGCCCTCCATCGAGCGCAAAGCGAGCATGTGATTACACGCGACGGCCAAATCGCCAATCGTATTGAGTAGCGTGCCGTCCAAATCGAATACGGCTAATTTTCTGGCTGACATTTTCGATAAATCTTATATCCGAGAGCCGCCATTAGAAGCGACATCAACGGACTGATGATATTAAACAAACAATACGGCATATAAGCAAGCGTGGAGACACCGAGCACCGTCGATTGCGTCATACCACACGAATTCCACGGAATCAACACCGAAGTTACCGTTGCCGAATCCTCAACCGAACGACTCAACAGACGACCCTCCAAACCGCGTTTGCGATATAGTTGTCCGAAGGTTTGACACGTCACGATAATCGAAATGTATTGGTCGGCAGTCATAAGATTACAGAAAAGGCCCGTAGCCAACGTCGATGCCACAATGCTTGTCGTACGATGAACAAAACGCATAAAGAGTGCCGTAATGGCACTAAGCATACCACTACCCGTCATGACGCCACCAAAGCACATTGCACAAATAATAAGCCAAATCGTATTGAGCATACCCGACATACCCGCCGTCGAGACCAACTCATCGAGCGATGCATCACCCGTTGCCACCGACGTTGAACTTGCGCAGATTGTCATCAGCCCCTTGAATGCGGACAATTCTCCACCTCCGCCTATCGAGCGTAGCAGTTCGGGTTGAAATATGACAATCGCCACACAAGCAGCTACGACCGCCACAAAAAGTGTAATGATGGCAGGCAAACGTCGCATGATAAGCAACCCTGTCACAATCGGCACAACGAACAACCACGGCGTGATATGGAAGGTCAAACGCAACGCTTCGGATATTTGCGCAATATGTTCAGGCGAGTTGCCTGTACTACTCAAACTCACTCCGAAAAATACACACAGCGCAATCACAAACGATGGAACAGTCGTAATAAGCATATATCGAATATGCTCGAAAAGGGGTACTTGCGCCGAGGAAGATGCGAGAACTGTCGTATCCGACAGCGCCGAAATCTTATCACCAAAGTATGCACCCGAGATGATTGCACCCGCAATCCACCCCTCCGAAAAACCCTCCGCCTTGCCGATACCCATCAGCGCGACACCGATTGTGGCAATCGTCGTCCACGAACTACCCGTCACAACCGACACCACTGCACAGATGATGCATGCAACACCGAGAAAAACCTTCGGATGGATTATCTCCAAACCGTAGCATATAAACGCTGGCACAATACCGCTCACCATCCACGAGCCAGCAATAGCGCCGATAAAGAGCAGAATGATGATGGCCGATGCCGAGGTATGAATATTTTCGACAATCGCACTCTCCAACCGTTGCCATCCGCAACCGCATACACCCATTGCCAGGGCTGCCGCAACAGAAGATGCAAGGAGCAGAGCTATTTGACTACCTCCGGTTATAGCATCCGAACCAAAACTCTTGATTACCAACGCTAAAATCGCCACCAATACTACAAGAGGCACCGCAGCAATCCAGACCGATGGCAACTTTTCTTCGTCGTTTGAATCCTTGTTATATCGAGCCATACTCTAATCGTCAATCATTACAACGGCTGCAAAGATACAACAAAACATGAAAATTTATCAAAAAAAATGCAGAATCCGTCCATTTCGAATTCTGCATTTTCCACCGAAAAGTATCGTTTGCTAATCGTCTATATCTATCAGGCGGTTTTGCGAGTCGAACTTCAACTCAACACGATGCGACGGGGTTTGAAGTGTCAGTTCCGTAGTGTTACGATCGCGCTCAATCTTCAAGATTTTAGCATCAGGATAACTCTGCTGAAC
>JAFNYX010000126.1 GCA_017654125.1 Alistipes sp.
AAATGGAGCGTATCGCCCGGTGTAACCTTGTGGCGGAAGCGGACGTTGTCGATGCGGAGGAAGTAGGTCGAGTAGTTTTTCGGGTTTTCGACGGTCGAGAGTACGAAGATTCCGCACAACTGTGCCATCGCCTCGACAATCAGCACACCCGGCATAACGGGCTCCTCTGGGAAGTGACCCTGGAAGAATGGCTCGTTGGCGGTTACGTTTTTGATGCCGGCAATCGACTGCTGATCCATATGGAAGACTCTGTCAACCAAGAGGAATGGGAAGCGGTGTGGCAACAACTCGCGAATCTGGTTGATGTCGTAGAGTGCCTCCTGACGGCAGTTGTATTTGAAACGATGTTTTACGCCCTCGCGACGAATCGTCTGGTGTACCTGCTTCATAAATTCGGTATTGGCGAAGTGTCCAGGACGTGTAGCCCATACACGGCCCTTGATACGCATACCAAGCAGTGCGAAGTCGCCGAGCAAATCGAGCAACTTGTGGCGGGCAAGCTCGTTGGTTGCACGCAGTTGCAGATTGTTCAGGTAGCCACCCGTAACACGAATGTCATCCTTGCCGAAGATCTTTTTGAGGTGCTCCAACTGCTCATCCGACACGGGATTCTCGACCACTACGATAGCGTTGTCGAGGTCGCCACCCTTGATGAGATTCATCTTGAAGAGGGGCTCCAACTCGTGCAGGAATACAAACGTACGGCACGGAGCAATCTTCTCGGCGTAGTCATCACCCGGAACGAGGACCGCATATTGGTTGCCTACGACCTTCGAGTTGTAATCGACGTGCACCGATACCGAGAACTCTTCGTCGGGATAGAGTACGATGGCAACGCCCTTTTCGGGAATCGTATATACCTGCTTCTCGCGAACTTCGTAGAATCGACGCTCTGCATCCTGAACGACGACACCCGTCTTGCGGATAGCCTCGGCGTATGCCAAAGCCGAACCATCCATAATAGGGGTCTCGGCGTTGTCGATATCGATGAGTGCGTTATCGACACCCATAGTCCACAGAGCCGACATAATATGTTCGATAGTGCTTACGCGAACGCCATCAATCTCGATGGTTGTACCACGCGAGGTGTCGGTGACATAGACGCAAAGTGCAGGAATTCGTGGTTGATTTTCAAGATCGACACGACGGAAGACGATACCGTGGTCTGCCTCGGCAGGGTGTACGGTCATCGTAACGAATTTTCCGGTATGCAAACCTTTGCCCGTAAAGGTGATTGGTGCGGCAAGAGTCTGTTGTTTTGTGCCCGAAGATGTTGTCATTGTGTGTAAATTTACTATTCAAAAAAGTTGTTTGCAGCTCAAATTTACCGACAGTTTTCGGATAGTTGAGCAATTTTATCTTGCAAATGTAGTAAAATTTCGGAATAAATGCTATTTTTGCCAAAAGATAGTGACGTAAATTATGGATAATGAGCAGAAAAGGGCATCTACTCCGTCGCAGGAGGGTGGCGAACCGATAAAAAAAATCGTGCGTCGCCAGCGTCTTCGTCTGCCATTTGACGACCGCAAACAGGATGCAGGTGGTTGGGCCTACGACCATCGCATAGGGCTGTCGGTTACGCTGATTGTCTATCTGCTTATCGGCATCGCCTTC
>JAFNYX010000127.1 GCA_017654125.1 Alistipes sp.
TACGCTTCTTCAAGCGACGGTGTGCATAAGCATACTGCAAACCTTTCTCAACAGTGTTTTTCGCAACTGTCCATACGTTTCCCCTTGAACCAAAGTTACCCTTGGCAAGTTTCAAAACCTTTTTTCTTCTTGCGCGTGATGCGACAGCATTTACTGAACGTGGCATAGTTTAAAAGTTTTTGATGAGATTAACAGCGGCACGATTCTCTCGTACTCTTTAGGGCTGTTTCATCTCGGTTAATAAATAATGTTTAACTGTTTTGTCGATTAAAATTATTTAACCAACAACTTCAAAAGCTTTGGCTCATCTACGCTCGAAACGATGCCCGAGTGGCAGAGGTTACGCTTTTGCTTTGTAGTCTTTTTGGTCAGGATGTGACTGTGATAAGCGTGCTTACGCTTAATCTTACCTGTGCCGGTGAAAGTAAAACGCTTCTTTGCAGCGGCATTAGTTTTCATTTTTGGCATAGTTGTAAATAATTTTTAGTTAAACATAGCGCGCAAAGATACGACTTTTTTTCGTTTCGACAATCGCTTGCCGTAAATTTTTACGGAATATTGCACTATTCGGCACTTTTCATAAGTACAATGGGGACAGAACCCAACCGAAGCGTATCGTAAAGCGATGCGAGCGGACTATCGGACGCGAATGGAGCAAAGACCACTTCGGAGGCAAAATCGGTGATGGCCCAATTGCGAATTTGAGAGTTGGAGCGGCTTGCTCGCGGTACGTCACGAAACGAGAGCATCAGCAGACGATTCTCCTCGTAGGCGGCGCACAGATGGGTGGGTATTCGACGATATAGCGAGCGGCCGAGAGCAACTATTACGGAACACGAATGTGAGAGCAGAACGTCGAGCACCTCGCGCTCGATTGGCGAATGAAACCCACTGATTACGACCCTATCCGTTCGAGCAATTTCGTATGCCCAGCGACGGGCAAGACGGAACGCTTCGGGTGGTGCAGTACGAGAAGCAAAAAAGGCAACCAACTCTCTGTCCATCAACTCCCTATTTCCAATATATGTCATAAAAAAAGCGTAGGTAATCTCACTTATCCTACGCATCACGGTCTTGGCTACCTTTTAGTGGAGATAAGCTACAAAATACCCACGCCGGATGATATATGCACACACTGCGCCAAGCGCAATAATGGTTATATAACACCTCCGGTGGACGTCTCGTTGCCGTTTTCCCACTAATTCAAAATTGCCAAGTTTTGATGCGAAGAAATATCGTCAATAAAACATCAACTCAATATGTCTCGGCCGACGGTTCGTCGTACGACCTTGACAAAAATACGAAAAAATATTAAAACACATGCATCTTCGAGAGGTGAATATCCCATATTTGCTTGTTTTTTCACTCTTTTATTTTTAATTTTGCTTTAATAAATCCGCGAAAGCCCAAAGCATGAAACTTTCAAAACTCACTAAAACAGCATTTTGTGTAGTTACTCCCACAGCTACCATCCCTGCAATAGTCGGCTATATCGAGAGTAGCCATACACAACCAACCATTCCGAAATTCCAAATCGAAATAACAAGATAAACAGATAAACGTATGAAATTTAACAAACTATCAAAGACCGCCCTCTGTGTTGCCGTACCGACTGCGGCAGCCACGCCATTGGCATTTACGGGTTGTAAGACAGCCGACAAGGAGGTTGAGCAACCGAACATCATTTTTATCCTTATGGACGATGCCGGATATGGCGATTTTGGCTGCTACGGACAGACCAAGACCGAGACTCCGAATATCGATGCGCTTGCCGAGAATGGTATCCGCTTTACCGACATGTACACCGCGGCCCCCGTTTCGTCGCCTTCGCGTGCATGCTTGATGACGGGTCAGAATATGGGAAACTCGCAGATTCGCGAGAATGTCGAAGGTCGTGTCGAGGACGGCATCTGGAACTTTGACATGGTTGAGCACGATCCAAGTATCGAGGGTCAGATGGGACTCAAACCGGGTACTCCAACCCTCGGAACAATGATGCAGCAGGCAGGCTATACTACGGGTATGGTCGGCAAATGGGGAATCGGCGGTCCGGTAAGTGGCTCTGCTCCATGGGATATGGGCTTCGACTTCTACTATGGCTGCGTATGCCAGCGTGTGGCCCACAACTACTATCCACACTACTTGTGGAAAAATGGCGAGAAGGTGTATATCAACGACCGAGACAAGGTTACACATCCGGGAACAAAACTTGATGAGGGTGCCGATCCACGCGATTGGAGCAACTACGATAAGTACAGCGAGGGCAAAGTCTATGCACCGGATGCGATGTACGACAACGTCGTAGAGTTTGTTCGCACGAACAAGAGTAAACCTTTCTTCCTCATGTGGACTACCCCATTCCCACACTCGCCATTGCAGGCACCAAAGGAGTGGGTTGAGAAGTATGTTGCAAAATATGGCGACGAGGAGCCACTCGTAGGCGAAAACTGCAACTTGAACGGTTGGCCGCACAACTACTATCCGTGCCGCTATCCGCACGCGACATACTCAGCGATGATTTCATACTTCGACTATCAGGTGGGTGAACTCGTGAAGGAGTTGAAGCGTCTGGGTATCTACGAGAATACGATTATCATGCTTTCGAGCGACAACGGTCCGGCAAACAACGCATCCTCACCAACCGTTTGGATGGATAGCGCAGCACCTTATCGTTGTGGCAAGGGATGGGGCAAACGCTCGTTACACGAGGGCGGTATCCGCATGCCGTTCATTGCATCGTGGCCGGCAAAGATTAAAGAGGGTTTTGTATCAGACCACCTCGGCAACTTTGCAGACGTGATGCCGACCATTTGCGAACTCGCGGGCGTGGACGCACCGAATAATGATGGTGTTTCTCTCGTACCGCTGCTCTCGAACAATGCCGAAGCACAGCAAGAGCACGAATACCTCTATTGGGAATATCCGGCTGCGGGTGGTATGATTGCCGTACGTGAAGGCAAGTGGAAGGGTCTTATCAAGGATGTCCACAAGGGCAACCGCACGATGAAACTCTTTGACGTAAGCACGCCTGGCAAGGATATCGAATTCGATGACAAAGATGTTGCAGCCGAACATCCAGAGATTATCGAACGCATGTGGGGCTACATCGAGCAGAGCCATCACCTGGCCGAATATGAGCCGTTTAATGTAGATATAACGCGATAATGAAGCGTTCCGTAGAGTTTACATACGAAGACATCATTAAGCGCAACGAGCGACGCGGCTTTACCTCAATGGTAAAGCCCGTCGGTTCTTTATGCAACATGCGTTGCAAGTACTGCTATTACCTCGACAAGGCAGCTCTCTACGAACATCGACAACCTCCAATGGATGATGTACTACTCGAACGCTACATTCGCGCCAACATCGAGGGAAACAACTCGCCCGTCATCGCCTTTGCATGGCATGGAGGCGAACCACTGCTTGCAGGCAAGGAATTTTTCCGTAAAGCAGTGCGCCTACAACAAAAATATGCCGAGGGCAAGAGTGTCGAAAATTCGATTCAGACCAATGGTCTGCTACTCGACGATGAGTGGTGCGAAATATTCCGCGACAACGGCTTTCTGGTCGGCATTTCGATTGATGGTCCGGAGGATATTCACGATGCACATCGCGTCGATGCCGGTGGAGAAAAGACCTTTGCACGAGTTATGCACGGCGTGGAGCGTCTGTATCGCAATCGCGTGGAATACAACACTCTATCGACCGTAAACATCCACAGCGAGGGTCGTGGCGCAGAGGTATATCGTTTTCTGCGCAGCATAAGTGTATTTATGCAGTTTCTGCCGGTTGCCGAACTACTATGCAACGGACGCATCCAATCTCCCGAGGCACAACATGCCGAGATTGCTCCGTGGTCGGTATCGGCTCGCGGATTTGGCGAATTTATGTGCGACATCTTCGACGAATGGGTTGCGCGCGATGTCGGACGACGATACGTTCAACTCTTCGATGCCACACTCGCTTTGAAGGTCGGCGTACAGCCATCCGTCTGCTCGCTATGCGAGACATGCGGCAACGGTCTTACCGTAGAGCATAACGGCGATGTATATTCTTGCGACCACTTCGTATATCCGGAGTACAAAATCGGAAACATCAATCACGACCGCTTGGCAGACCTTGCCTACTGCGACCGTCAATTCGAATTCGGCATTTCAAAGCGCTCGTCATTACCACGAGACTGCCGACACTGCCGACACTACACGCTCTGCCATGGCGAGTGTCCAAAACATCGCTTCATCAACGACTCGACTGGTGAATATGGTAAAAACTACTTGTGTGATGGTTATAAGCTCTTTTTCGACCATACGGAACGCGCTATGGAGCGCATGAAGGAGCTAATCCTCGCAGGTAAACCCGCCGCAGAAATAATGCATGAGCAATAGAGTAAAAAACAAAGGGGCTGTTACGAGGGACAGCCCCTTTGTTTTTTTATTAGTCATGACACACAATACGGCTACTCGACCTTCTGTACGGGGTCGCAGGTCAGGCCGATGCCGAGCTTGTTGAATATCTTTCTATCGACCTCACTCAACATCACAGTCGAGTGCACCTGACATCCGCGCAACTTCGGAAGTTGATCGAGTGCCTTGCGA